>DASTPN010000001.1:0-10662 GCA_035719985.1 Solirubrobacteraceae bacterium
GCGCTACAGGAGACGGGTAACCGTTGGTCGGATTCGATCATGTCTACCTCCGGTTACGTGGTTCGTCACCCGGCGGGTCTCTAGCCCTTAACTTCGGTCAGAGAACACCCACGACAACGGTCCGTAAGGACCGTTAATTCAAACCAAAAGAGCGCCGAGACGAGCCGTGCGCGAGTTTCGTCTCACCAGCGACGTAGCTTCATCTCTCTCGCCCCAAATGCGAAGGAGATGTGAATGCTCGCTCGCGCACGCACGTTTGCGATCGAGGCTCTACAAGCAAGAGCCGTAGCCGTTGAGGTCGACATCAGGCCGGGCCTACCGGCCTTTACGATCGTCGGCCTCGGCGACGCCACCGTGCGCGAGGCGCGCGATCGTGTGCACGCCGCCATCCTCAACAGCGGCTTTCAGTTCCCCGCCCAGCGGATAACCGCGAACCTGGCCCCTGCCGACATCCCCAAGGTCGGCCCTGGGTTTGACCTCGCCCTAGCCTGCGCGGTGCTAGCCGCCAGCGGACAGATCCCGGGTGAACCGCTGGGGACACACGCGCTATTCGGCGAGCTCTCGCTAGACGGTGAGGTTCGCGCGGCTCATGGCACACTCGCGGTCGCCGAGGCCAGCCGCAAGGCGTCCCTGCAAATGCTGCTGGTCGGCCCCGCACGAGCACGCGAGGCGATGCTGGTGCAGGACTTGCGGGTCGGCGTCGTGCAGAGCTTGGCAAGCGCCGCACGCGTGCTGGCCGGTGGCGAGCCCGACCCTCCTCCCCCGCCCGCACCCGAGCGCGGCGGCGAGCGGCGGCAATTGCCCGACCTCGGCGACGTGCGTGGCCGCCCCGACGCTGTCGGCGCTTTGACGATCGCCGCCGCCGGCGCGCACAATTGCCTGTTCATGGGCCCGCCGGGAACCGGCAAGACGATGCTTGCCCAGCGCCTGCCTTCGATCCTGCCACCGCTCAGCCACGCCGAAGCGATCGAAGTGCTGCGCATCCACAGCGTCGCCGGCCATCTGGAAAGCGACAGCCTCGTATACGAGCGCCCGTTTCGCGCTCCACACCATTCGATCACCACCGCGGGCCTGATTGGAGGCGCCCGTCAAGGCTGGGTCGGAGAGGTCGTGCTTGCTCATAACGGAGTGCTTTTCCTAGACGAGCTGTGCGAGTTTGACCGTGCCCCGCTCGATGCCCTGCGCCAGCCACTGGAGGACGGCCGCGTGGCGATCGTGCGGGCACGGCACTCGACCGTCTACCCCTCCCGGTTCATGCTGTTGGCTGCTACCAACCCGTGTCCGTGCGGCTACGCCGGAGTGGACGAGCGTTGCCGCTGTAAGCCGCACGAGCTGGCGCGCCACCGCCGCAGGCTCAGCGGTCCGCTGCTCGACCGGATCGACCTGCTCGTGCGAATGGAGCGAACCGGCAGCGAGAGCCTGGCGGCGCCACCCACGACAAGCTCATCCGGGGCCGCTGAGCGCGTGCTGCTGGCCCGTGAGCGCCAAGCGACACGCCTGCACGCGGACGGTGTGCTCGTCAACGCGCACATGAGCGCCGCCATGTTGCGCGAGCACGTGGTTCTCGACGAGCGGGCCGAGCAAATTCTCGCGCGCGTGCGGGAGCGTTCCGTCTTGAGCGCCCGCGGCGTCCACCGCACCCTGCGAGTGGCAAGGACGATCGCCGACCTGGAGGCCCATTCGCGTATAGAGCCGGCGGACCTGGCAATGGCGCTGTCTTTGCGCCCCGGCTTTGCCGAGCAGGAGCGTGCGGCGTGAGCACCGGCGCGAGACGCGGCGTGAAGCGCGGCGCGCCACGCGGCGTATGTCGTCGCTGTGAGGGCTCCTCGCGAATGTCGGTGCGCGTGCACGGCGCACCGGCGGGCCCGGTCGAAAGCGTCTGTCGCCATCACTGCCTCTATCCCGAACGTTTGCGGGCCAACCCTGCTGTGCCGGACGTGCTCAGCATGATGGGAGGCGCCCAGCGCCTTTCTGCTTTGTTCGGCGAGAAGGTCGTCGCGATCCTCGCGACACTCGTGCCCAGCGAGTACGGCAGCCGGGTCGCACATGCACTGACACGCGATCTTGCCGTCAGCGGCGTAACGGTGGCTGGCGTGTTGGGCGGCATTAGCGAGGAGACCTGTGCCTGGGCACACGAAGCCGGTGGGAGCGCCCTCGCTATCGAGGCTTGCGAGGCCGCCGGAAGTGTCGATCTGGATTGCTCTGCGGATGCGCCGGCAAGCGATCGAGCGCTCGCTTTGCTTGCCGACTTGGTCATCGTCGTCGAGGCCGAGCAGGATGACTGGGACGAGGCTCGCGTGGAGCAGACGCGATCGTATGGAGCGCAGGTGGCGGCTGTTCCCGGCCCGGTCGACTCGGCGAGCTCGCTTGCAAGCAACACGCTGATCGCCGAAGGCGCAGAGCTGATCTCCACTGCCCAGGACGCACTTGACACTCTCTACGGTCTCGGCAGACGCCGCCTTCGCCGCAAGCCGCGACGCAGGCCCCGCAAGCGCTCGCTAATGAGCCAGCCTGCGCCCGTGCATGCGATCATGGCGCCGCCAGGACTGGAACCGAAGCTGGCGGCGGTACTGGAGCGAGTCGGAGGCGGCGAGGACACGTTGGCCAAGCTGTGCGCCGGCAAACAGACATGCGGCGAGTTGACGCTTGCTTTGACCGAGCTCGAGCTGCTCGGTCTGTTGCGACGCGATCAGGACGGCCGCTACCTGCCCCCGTGACGCCTACCGCTGGACTGGGCCATATCGTGCGCAGCCAGCATCACCAAGGCTCACCAGGAGACGCCGCAATCACCACGGCCACGCAAACCGAGCATGACAGTCGCTCCCGGCGCATTGACCCCAGCGAGCTGTTAGCGATCGCGCTCGGCGGCGCGATTGGCGCACTTGCACGAGTAGGCCTGGCCCAAGCCGCGCCGGTCAGCACCGGCAGCTGGCCGTGGGCGACGTTTGCGGCGAACATCGTGGGCGCGCTGCTGATCGGCTACTTCGTCACCCGCTTGCAGGAGCGCCTACCGGTCTCGACCTTGCGCCGTCCGCTGCTCGCGACCGGCTTTTGTGGTGCCTTGACGACGTTCTCGACCGTGCAGATCGAGCTGCTGAAGATGGCCGACCGCCATGACTGGGCGCTGGCCGCGTCTTACCTGAGCGCCAGTGTGATCGGCGGCTACCTGGCCGTGTTCGCCTCCTCGGCGATGGTGCGCCGCGTCAGGGCGCTGGCGTGAGCGCCTATGCCTGGATCGCCGTCGCTGTCCTCGGCAGCGTGGGCTCGATCGCGCGCTTCCTGCTCGACAGGGCGATCTCCTTGCGATCGGCCGGCTCCTTTCCGCTCGGCACGCTGGCAGTGAACGCCAGCGGCGCGCTCGTGCTCGGCCTTCTGACTGGTCTAGCTTTCTCCGGCGAAGCGCTCACGCTGGCGGGTTCGGCCACGATCGGCTCTTACACGACGTTCTCCACATGGATGTTCGAGACCCATCGACTCGGCGAGGACGGCCGCGTGCAGGCTGGTGCCCTGAACGTGCTCGTGAGCATTGTCGTGGGCATCGGCGCGGCCCTGTTGGGCCGAACGATCGGGGCTGCGTTGTGAGCGAGCAAGCTCTCAAGCTGACGACTTATTTCGGCGAGCGCGCCCGCGTTGGAGGCCGGCTGCTGGCCGATGAGCTGCTCGACGCGGCCGCGCGCCAAGACATCGCCCTCAGCGTGCTTCTGCGCGGCGTTCAAGGCTTCGGCGCCAAGCATCGTCCACGCACCGACCGCCTGCTGACCCTCTCCGAAGACCTGCCGCTGGTCTCGATCGCGATCGACGACGCCCAGCGGATCGAAGCCTTGAGAGCCAGCGTCGCCGAGCTTCCCGGCGAAGGCCTGATCACCCTCGAGCCGGCAAGCATGGCCACCGACGGTGGTGATTTCTCGGCGGATTCGGAGATCAAGCTGACGGCCTGCCTCGGCCGACACGAGCGCATCGATGGCGAACCAGCATTCGCAGCCGCCTGTCGAGTGCTGCGCGAGGCTGGCGTCTCGGGCGCCACGGTGTTGCTCGGCGTCGACGGCACCATCGACGGAGAGCGGCGCCGCGCGCGCTTCTTCGCCCGCAACGCCGGTATCCCGCTGCTCGTGCTCAGCGTGGGCGAAGCGGCAAGGATCGAGCGAGCGCTCACGACGCTGCGACAGATGCTGCCATCGCTCCTCTTCACGCTGGAGCATGCGCAAGTGCTCAAGCGCGACGGCCAGCTGTTGCGCCAGCCGGCTGGAGCGTCGCCTGGAGCCGAGAGCGATTCGGCGCGCGTAAAGCTAACGGTCGTGACCTCGGAGGCCGCCCGTCATCGGTCTCGCCCGGTCTACCTGGAGCTAGTCAGGCGCCTACGCGA
The DNA here is from genome assembly GCA_035719985.1 of Solirubrobacteraceae bacterium. GTDB lineage: Bacteria > Actinomycetota > Thermoleophilia > Solirubrobacterales > Solirubrobacteraceae > Palsa-744. The sequence continues at coordinate 4,364 of DASTPN010000001.1, forward strand.
GCAGGGCGCCGCCGGCGCAACGTCGCTGCGAGGCATTTGGGGCTTCCACGGCGAGCATGAGCCGCACGGCGATCGCTGGCTCTCGCTACGCCGTCACGTCCCCGTAATCACCGAGATGATCGACGCCCCAGAGCGGATCGTGCGTTTGTTCGAGATCGTGGATGAGCTAACGAGTGAGCGTGGCCTGGTGACCAGCGAGCTGGTCCCGACGGCAGCTCCGTTTGGTTTGTCGCCTGGGCTATAGTTAGCCGCCGCGCGGCTGTAGCTCAGTTGGCTAGAGCGTCTGCTTGCCATGCAGAAGGTCGAGGGTTCGAATCCCTTCAGCCGCTTCAGAAAGCCCCAGCGGACGTTCACGCCCCGCGCAGCGAGTAGACAATGCGCCAGGCCCTCAGCACGGGCACCAGCAACGCCGCTAGCGGTCCAGCCGAACGCATTAGAGCATCGCTTAGCGGCTGCATCTCTAACGTGACGACACTGTCCTTGGAGAGATACATTGCGACCATCGCAGCCAAGATTACCGCGTGACGGGGACCGTTCTCCAATAAATACACCCCGACCGTCGCCCGTCGGAGCACCTCGTCAATCCTCGAGCCCGCACCTTCCAGCGACCCGTAATAAGCGATGTAGCTGTTCTCTTCATTGGCTTCATCCTCAGCCAAATCCCCATAACTGTCGAGAAGCGTCGCCGCAAGCGAGAACCACGGGAAATAGGCTAAATAGACTTCAACCGCATGTCCCGCGCCCGGAGCGGGCTCAGCCGCCACGGCCAGTAGAGCGAGTACCGTCAGCCACGCGCTCGCCGCTCCCGCCGTCTCATACCAGTCTGTCTCGCACTCCTCATTAACTTCACACTCCGCCCACTCCTTCAAGATCGCCTCGCGTAATTCGAGGTCGAGCTCATGGCTCAGGCCCTGTACCTGCGCGAGTGCGGCGGCACGAATCAACAGCGGACGCACGCTGGCGTAGGAAGGCAGCAACGTACAGCCTCGCCTGCACGCCAATACCAGCCCCGAAAGATACCCCCCGTCGTCCTGCCACGGGTGGTGACGAAAATAATGGGAGAGCGGTCGACTCACATCAACCGCATCCACCAGCGCGAGATGAAGTTGACGACCATTCACCACGCCCACATGCGCACCACGCTCGACCATGCTGTCCAAGAAGTCAGCCATGATCTCGAACGCGACTAGCAGCCGCAGCAACACGGGACACCTGTGCTTAGTGACGGTCCAAAACAGCGCGGCCCCGTCTGTGTTTGGACGCTTCTGGTCAAGCGCCGCCAACGCATCTGCCCGAATCGTCGCGTCAGGGATCTGCTCAGCACAAGCGCGCCAACGTTCTACCTCCCCTAAGACCGCACGCAGTCCCCAGCCCAACTCACGAACAACCGCCACCGCGACGGCCCAGGCCTGCCCGCCGGCGCCGCCGATGGACATGGCGGTTACTCCCCCGGGCATGCGTTACCGCCGGAGCGCTTACGCCGTCTAGTCCTGGAGCGCGGGCTTCACCTGCGCGGCTAGATACCCTGGCAACGCCACCATGCCCAGAGCGATAGCGGTGACAACGACAAAGCTAATCACCGCGACCGGAAGCCCGATGGAGAAGATCACCGGGAAACCAGTGACGCTCACCAGAGCGTGACTCAATACAAGTTGGCCGTAAAGTCCGAAAAGCGCGCCGATCGTACAGCCGGCGCTCAACAACACAGCCGTCTCCCACAGAAGGGCTCGCCACAACTCGCCTGAGGAATATCCATCGACCTTCATTCCCGCCAGCCGGCCACGGCGCTGCCAGATCATGGCACCCATGGCGGCGGCCATCGCCAGCGCAGCTGCGATCAACACCAATGCCGCAATTTGCGTAAGGCGGGCAAGACCCTGGCGCTGCGCATCTAAGTCGTTTTGTTCGTGCCGCGCCGTGCTCTGGACGACGAGCCCCGGCGCTTGCCTGAGAGTTGCTCGCACCTGTGCAGCCCCGGCACCCACAGCGATACCTGGCTTCAAAGTTATCTGGTAAGCACTTATCTGATCGCTGCCCCAGGCCGTCGCGTACTGGCCCGCATTCATGATGATCGTGCCGGGCGACCACCCGAGATTGGTTGTCACGGCCGCAACCCTGAAACGACGCGGATGAGGAGACGGCACAACCACCGAATCCCCGACGCTGAGGTTCCATTGGCTCGCGAGATTGCGTGAGAGAGCTATCCATCCTCCAGTCCGAAGGCGCGCCGCGGCCGCGGCGACGGACCCATTGGTGACTTGGTTGCTGGGCAGTAGCTGTGGATTGTTAGAGGAAGGCGCGAGCACAAGCACGCGCCTGTTGCCAATGTCGAGGAATCCCCCTCGCACAATGCTCACGTGTGCGACATCAGGCAAGCCCGCCAGCAGCTGGTAATAAGAATTCGCAAATGGCGTAGTCGCAAGCGTGGTCGCACCACCAGCGGGCGTGACCCACAGATCGGCTCTCCCGCTGAGATCTGAGGCTGCGCGACTCAGGCCGGAGCGCAAATTGCCCTGAGCTCCCTCAATAGCCACGCTACCAAAAACTGCTATAGCGCCGGTAGCTGCAATCGCGAGCGAACGTGGCCGCGTCGCGTTTGACATCAACTCGATCAGGGCGATACGCGGAGCCACACCAAACATCGGTCGTTGCGCGCGATCGATCAGTGCAACGACCAATCCAAACGCAGTTGGCATCACCAACAACAGCGCGAAGGTAAGACTGACGAACGCGAAAATGGCAGCGCCTACGGTAGAGATGCCGGCAATCAAGATCACGCTTGCGATCGCCAAGAACAGCAGTCCACAACATAGCGCTACCAGCTGAGCCGCCTTGGATGTATGAGCCTGACGACGATCGCCAGTGCTCGAGCTCAGGATGTCCCGACGAAGCGGCACGAGGACGCCGATCACCGCGGCGATCAGACCTCCAGCTACGGCGATGACGACGCTCTGCCAGCGGACCACATGCTGGGACCCGACGGGGAAAGCCAACGACAGGTAGCCAGGCTGCGCCTGCAATAGACCGTGCGACAGCAGGTCTCCCAGCGCCAGGCCCACCACGACACCCGCAACACCGAGGGCGAAAACATCGAACAGCATCACCTCGACGATCTCAAGCGGTGTGTAGCCATCCAGGCGCAAATCGGCAATCAGATTGCGCCGCTGCGGCACCGTGAGCAACATCGCATTGAAGGCGAACAGAAACCCGACCAATGCGCTGATGGCTGAGAACATTTGAGTGGATTGGACCGTCGGACCCTCGGCTTGACTGAACACGGTCGCCTCGAAATTTGCCGGAACCACATTGAGGCGACCAGCGGCTAGCTTTCGAAGCGCTCGTAGCACTTCACTGTCGTGCCCGTTGCGCGGCTCCACCAGAATCCGGTTGATGCTCCCGCGCATTCCCGCCGCTTCCTGCGCACGGCCCAGCGGTGAAATGGCAAGCTGACTATCGATCAGCTCGCCGACGTCACTCGCCTGCAGGATCGCGCCGACCTGCATCCGTGTACTTCGGTCACCAACCTGCACGAGGACCGGTTGCAGCGTGTCGGCACCAATGTGGTCCGCGATCGGCGCAGGCAACGCTATTCCTTGCTGACTGGCGATCTGCGTTGTGCTCAGGTGAGAAAGCAGCGTTCCGTTCAAGCGCAGAAAACGGGGGTTCAGACCGACGAGAGTGACAGAGATACGGCCCTTTGGCCCTACGATTGAGATGCTTCTCTGCAGAACCGGAGCCGCCGCGGCAACTCCCTCGATTCGATCGACCTCGGAGAGAAGATGTTCACTGAACCCAAGCGGACTGCGCGCCGTAACCTGCAACCGCGCGTTCCCCACCAACCCATTGGTCAACTGTGACACCGACCCCGACAAGCTCGTGTTGGCCACCTGCGAGGCAAACAACAAAGCGACGCCTACCGCGATTCCAGCCACGGCCAACAGCTCCTGCACCAACCTCGCGCGCAGACGCACTCGGTACAGGTAGAAGATCGTCCCCAGCCTCATCGTCTCAGCCGCAACCGGCGGCTCACTCCCCTACTGTCATCGCGCGCCGTTTGGCGCGTAAGCTACCGCCGGCTCGTACTCGAACAACTGGCCATCGCGCAATGAGCGCACCCGGTCTGCAAGCGACGCCGCGCGCGGGTCGTGCGTGACCAGCAGCATCGCTACACCCTGCTCGTGACAGACATCAGCGAGCAACTCGAGCACCTCCATGCCGCGTTCTGTGTCGAGACTGCCCGTCGGCTCGTCGGCGAGCACCAACGACGGACCGGTGGAGAGCGCACGGGCGATCATCACTCGCTGTCTCTCCCCCATCGAGAGCTGCTCGGCGCGCTGTAAAGCACGGCCGTTGAGGCCGAGGCGCCGAAGCAGCGGCTCGATCGTGCGCTGCGCGTCGCGTCGGCCTGAGGTGGCAAGCAGCTTCAGCGCGGCATTGTCATCCGCGCGCACACCTGGGATCAGGTCGAGCGACTGGCGGATGAACCCCAACTGCGAGCGCCTGAACTGTGCCCGCTCACGCTCGGACAGAGCCGATATCTCGCGACCCGCGACGCTTACCGAGCCGTTGTCGGGCAGGAGCAACCCCGCGATCAACATCAGCATTGTGGTCTTGCCCGAGCCGCTGGGTCCGTACAAGGCGACCATTTCGCCGGCCTGCACCGACAACGACACTCCATCCACGGCACGAACCAGCTCATCCTCGCCGACCCGGTAATGCTTGACGAGTTCATGTAGCTCGAGCATCAGCACATCAGTATGGCTTGCTATCCAAACCGATTGCCCCGAGCACGATGGAACGGGTTGCGTACAAACGACCACTTTGCGCGATCTTTGCCCGCTAACACTGGGCCCCCAATGCGAGAGACACCCGATTGACGGGGATCGACTAGTCGGAAACGTTTGCGGCGGACGGCGAGCGATAGCCTTCGCTGCTCCCAACATCGCGAATATTGGAGCCGCCGCATGAGCAAGATCGAGATCGAGCAGGACGGTCCGTTGACCGTTCTTAGCATCAACAGCCCCCCGCTGAACTTGTTCGACGACGAGCTGATGGGTGAGCTGGCGGACACCGTCGATGGACTGGTCGCCGAGCCGCCGCGGGGACTGCTCGTCCGTGCCGAGGGTCGCGTGGTCAGCGGCGGCGTGGACGTGCACGTCTTTGACGGGCTTTCGCCCGAGCAGGCCTCGGCGATGTGGGTGCGCCTACTTGATCTCGTCCACCGCGTCGAGGAGCTGCCACTGCCAACGGTGTTCGCCGCCCACGCGCTGTGCCTGACGGCCGCATTTGAGTTCTCGCTCGGCTGTGACCTGCTGTTGGCGGCCGAGTCGGCGAGCTTCGGCCTGGTCGAGCGTGTGATCGGGCTGACGCCCGCCATGGGCGGCACGCAGCGGCTGGCCGAGCGCGCCGGGCCGGCCCGGGCGCGCGAGTTGGTGATGACCGGCGAGCTGTACGAGGCACGAACGCTCGAGCGCTGGAACGTCGTTAACCGGGTATTTCCCGACGAGGGTTTTGACCAGGCTGCACGCGCGTTCGCGCTGCGCCTGGCCGAAGGACCGACCAAGGCGCACGCCGCCACCAAGGCGATCGTTCGCGCCGCCTTGCAGGAAGGCGGCGCGCGCGGCGCGGACCGGCGCGTGCCCGAGCTCGCCGGCGATCTGTTCGCTACCGAGGATCTGCGCGCGGCCGTGCGCTCTTTCCTGCAGGACGGGCCGGGCAAGGCGACCTACACCGGACGCTGAGAGTTGCGCCAACTTCCGCTTACGCGCTCCCAGGCGAGTCCTTAAACGGCGATCGGGCGGTACTCGCGCGTACTCGGATGCTGTTCGAGCAACCCCACTGCTCGCAGCGTCTTGACGTAGCGGTGAGTGGTCGAGGGCGACATATCGAGCTCTTTGGCCAAGTCCATGATCGCCCGCCACGGTCGCCCAGGCCCGTAGCAGGAGAGAATCGCAAGGCCGCGCAGCAGCGACTGCGAGAGCTGTGGATCGCTGAACGCCTGTGTCAATGCCATCTGTGCTGCCTCGTGCAGTGAGCGATGCGTTCGGCCGTTTCCGTTCGGGCTCACGTGAGCGTTATCGAGCGCCACCACCAGCAAGCTCGACGCCGCTCCCCCATCTGTGCTCCCAGCCGCTCGCAGCACCTGCTCCACCTGTGCGGGCGAAAGCGTGATCGCTATCTCTTGATCTTTTCTCACAACCACCCTCCGATCCTTTACGTCGTTTACTCCTGGGACGCTTCTTATGTTGCGTATAAACCAGGGCATTTGGATCACTGGGCTTGCCTCGGAGGTTAGGTCA
>DASTPN010000002.1:0-14047 GCA_035719985.1 Solirubrobacteraceae bacterium
TGGGGGCGTCGCGCCTCGGGCAACTCCCGCTTCCCCTGCCGCCGCTCGCCGAGCAGCGCCGGATCGTTGCTGAGGCCATACGTCGTACCAATGAGCTGCGTGCCGCAGCCGACTCGCTCGGAACGGCGCTCGCTCGCACGCATGAGCAGGATTCAGAGGTGCTCTCGGTGGCGGTTGCGGGACGGACCGCGGCTACGGACGCTGCGCCCGCCGGGTTGCCCGCGGGCTGGCGGCTTGCCCGCGTGGACGACATCGGGGAAGTCAGACTCGGGAGACAGCGCTCTCCCGCGAGCCACAGTGGTCCAGACATGAGGCCATATCTGCGCGTCGCGAATGTGTTCGAAGACCGGATCGATCTGAGTGACGTCAAGGAGATGAACTTCACGCCCAAGGAGGCCGAGATCTATGCGCTAGAGCCCGGTGACATCCTGCTGAATGAGGGCCAGAGCCTCGAACTCGTCGGTCGGCCCGCCATGTATCGCGGCGAGCTGCCAGGCGCGTGCTTCCAGAATACGCTGGTGCGCTTTCGCGCTCACCCGGAGGTCGACCCAGAGTTCGCGCTCATCGTCTTCCTCCATTACCTGCGATCCGGCGAGTTCAAGCGGATCGCGCGAGGGTCGACGAATATCGCGCACCTGTCTCGCGCGCGGTTCGCCGCTATGCCATTCCCGGTGCCGCCCATCGATGAACAGCGCGCGATCGCCGGCGAGGCAAGGCGGCTTCTCGAGGAGTCTCACGTGCGTCGCGAGACGATCGTCCGCTCGCTCGAGCGGATCGCCGAAGTGGAGGCGGAGGTCCTCGTCGCTGCGGTGACGGGTGCGCTCGTATCTCAAGACGAGCGAGACGAGCACGCCGAAGAGCTGCTCGAGCGCCGCGGCCCGCCGCCGCCAGACCGGATCGCCGTCGATAATGCAGGCGTGAAGGAGACCGATGTGGTGAAGGAGCCAGATAACGAACCGCCCGAGCCGGGCGAGCCGGAGCTCGCCGCGGTCCTGAGTCGGTCGGGCCCGATGCGGATCCCGAAGCTATGCAATGCGGCCAAGTTTGACCTGAACGACGTCGGCGAGATCGAGCGCTTCTACCTCGCACTGCGCAAGGAGCTCGACGTTTCGGTCGAGGCCATCGGTGAGAGTGAGGAGAACCAGACTCTGGGAGCGGTAGTGGATGCGCCTTGACGAGTTGTACATCGGCGAGTTCAAGAACCTCCGCGATCTGCACATCGACTTCGACGAGAGCTCCCCGTACACAGTCCTCGTCGGCGAGAACGGCGCAGGGAAGTCCAACCTGCTCGAGGCCCTCACCTTGATCTTCCGCCAGCTCGATCTCGGGAGGCCGGCACCGTTTGACTACCGTCTGAGCTACAGCTGCCGCCAGCACAAGATCAAGATCGAAGCGTCCGCCGACGCGAATCCGGAGGTGCATGCGCGTCCGCTCGAGGCTGAGGATTACCGCCGGCTCTCGCGCAAGGAGTTCGATCGCGAGGACGAGAACGGACCGCTCTATAGGCCGGCATTCGTGTTCGGCTACTACTCGGGTCCGACCGATCGGCTTGCAGCGCTCTATGAACGCCATCGCGAACGCTTCTACGACTACATCATCACCGCTCCCGAGCGGCGGCGGAACGAGGCTGATCCGAACAGCCTTCGCCGGCTCTTCTATGCGGAAACTTTGCACGGGCAGTTCGCCCTGCTTGCCTTCTTCATGGACTCCGAGCACGACGGCGGCGGGCGCGCGTTCCTGCGGGAGAAGCTCCAGATCGACGGGCTCGACAGCGTCCTGTTCGCGCTCAAGAGACCGCCATGGAAAGGACGCAGCGGGGGCGATCGGCGCTTCTGGAAGGCCGTCGGTGAGGTCCAGGTGTTCCTTGACCGTGTCTACGACGCTGCGCTCATGCCGTCGCGCATGCCGCGACGGATCGTCGTCGACCTCGCAAAGAATCCCACGGTCGAGAGCCTGTATCTGTTCTTGCCTGACGCCGCCGCTCTCGAGCGCGTCTACCAGTTCTACGACGGGCCCTACGAGTTCTTCACGGCGCTCGAGAGTACCCATCTCTCAAAGCTGCTCGGCGAGGTCCGCACGCGCGTCCGGATGACGCCGGCCGCCGGGGGCGGTGAGGTGACGTATCGCGATCTGTCCGAGGGCGAGCAGCAGCTCCTGCTCGTGCTCGGCCTGCTCAAGTTTACGGCCCGCAGCGAGGCACTCTTCCTCCTCGACGAGCCCGATACGCACCTCAACCCGGGTTGGAGCACGCAGTATCTCGACTTCCTCGATCACTTCATCGTCGATCGCGACAGCTGCCACATCCTGCTGAGCACGCACGATCCGCTCTTGTTTGCTCAGCTCGCGCGCCCCCAGGTGCGGATCTTCCGTCGCTCCGAGGACGGCACAGCCGTCGTCGAGGCGCCTTTGAACGATCCGCGCGGGATGGGCATGCAGGCGATCCTCGCCAGCGATCTTTTCCGCCTCCCGTCTGGAGGTCTCGATCGGCCGACGCTACGCGACATAGAGCGCCAGCGTTCGCTGGCTCTGAAGGATGTCTTGACAGAGCAGGAGCGAGACGAGCTGCGCGAGGTGACCGACCGGCTGAACGCGCGCGCCTTCTGGAAGCAGGATCGCGATCCGCTCTATCAGCTGTTCTTGGAGCAGTTCATGCCGCACTTCGCGGCGGCGGGAGGTCCGGTGGAGACCGAGATCTCACAGGTGAGTGTCGAGGACATCCGGCGCCGCGAGGAGCTCGCGGACGAGGTGGCCGAGGAGATCGCCCGCGAGTTCGCCAACCAGCCGCCTGTGCCGTGAGGTTCATCGACCTCGACCTCGTGCTGAGCGACCCTCAGGCGCAGACGTTGATCGAGACCGCCGAGGCGGTACGCGTCGAGCTGCTCGCCGAGCCTGACCCCGCCAAGCGCCGGGAGCTCATGCGGGCCAAGCGCGCCGCGTGGGCGGACTTCCGCGCGCTGTTCGAGCGGACCTACGGCGTTAAGTGCTGGTACACGGAGTCCAAGAATCCCGGCACCGACGATGACATCGACCACTATCGACCGCAGGGCGGCGTTACGGAGGCTCCTGACCACGGCGGCTACTGGTGGGAGGCATTCAACTGGAAGAACCTTCGTCTCAGCTGCCATCGGGCCAATCGCCGGCGCGGCAATCCGGACACCGGCACGGTGCTCGGCAAGGGCAATCACTTTCCCCTGCTCAACGAGGACCACCGCTGCTGTTCGCCGGATCGCTACTGCCACGAGCAGCCGGCGCTGCTCGATCCGACGGATCCCGAGGATCCGCCCCACCTGACCTTCGACATCGACGGTCGTGTCGCTCTTGCACCCACCCACGAGAGCTCGGACACGGCGCGCCGCCGGGTCGAGGCGAGTCGCGATTATCTGCACCTCGACTGGCCGGCGTTCGTCGATGACCGGCGTGCCCTGTACGTCTTAATCTACGGGCACGTCCTGGACGGGGACCGGGCCGAGATAGCCAAGCGCCAGGGCGAGGCTGCCGCCGGTGAGACGCTCAAGGCTGTGATCAGAGAGCTGATCCGGCTTGCCCGCGCTGAGCAGCCCTATTCGCGCGCGGCCGCCGCCTACATCCGGCGCTTTCGCGATCGTGCATGGATCGAACGCGCGGTCCTTCCTCACCTCCCCGAGATCCCGGCATGAGCGCTCCCGGAGCCCAGGAGCTCGTCCGTAGGCTCTGGCAGTACTGCAACGTCCTCCGTGACGACGGTCTTTCCTATCCCGATTACGTCGAGCAGCTCACGTACCTCCTGTTCCTGAAGCTTGCTGACGAGCGCGGCGACGAGGTCGTCCCGTCCCATTTCGCTTGGCGGTCGTTCGCGTCGCTCGATGCGGTGTCAATGCACCGTGCCTACGGGGAGGCGCTGGCCGGCCTCGGAAACGAGGATGGAACCCTCGGCCTCATCTTCCGCGGCGCGCGCAACAAGATCTCCGATCCGGCCAAGCTGCGGCTGCTGGTCGTCGACCTGATCGGCGAGACCGAATGGCTGGGCCTCTCCGCCGATCTCAAGGGCGACGCCTACGAGGGCCTGCTCGAGAAGAACGCGCGCGACACCAAGAGCGGTGCTGGCCAGTACTTCACGCCGCGGCCGCTCATAGACGCCGTGGTCGAGTGCATCGATCCGGCCCCCGGGGAGGTCATCCTCGATCCCGCTTGCGGAACGGGCGGGTTCTTGCTCGCGGCTCACCAGCACATCCTGCGCACGCACCCGCGGCTGTCGCCCAGAAAGCGTGATCACTTGCGCACAAAGGCGATCCGTGGCGTCGAGCTCGTGCAGGAGGTCGCCCGGCTCGCGGCGATGAACCTCTTCCTCCACGACATCGCGGGCAACGCTGACGAGGAGCTGCCGATCGCCTGTGCTGACAGCCTGGCGACCCCCCCGCTTCAGCAGGTCGACGTCGTCCTCACGAATCCTCCGTTCGGCGTGAAGGGCAGCGTGAAGTACGCCACGACTAACGGCTCTGGCGCAGCGGAGGCGCTCACCATTGTCCGTCCCGACTTCTGGGTCAAGACGGCGAACAAGCAGCTCAACTTCGTGCAGCACATCGTGGCTTGCCTAAACGATGGAGGACGGGCGGCAATCGTCGTACCCGACAATGTGCTCTACGAGAGTGGCGGGGCCACCACCATCCGGCGCCGTCTGCTTGAAGACTGTGATCTTCACACCCTGCTCCGCGTGCCGGCCGGCCTGTTCTACGCGGCTGGCATCAATGCGAACGTCATCTTCCTCGACCGTCGCCGTGCACGCAAGCGAACACTCTGGGTCTACGACCTGCGTTCGGGCAATCGCTTCTCGCGGACGAAGCGGCCGCTGCGCCCGGAGGATCTTCGCGATTTCGTGGACCAGTACGGCACGCCCGATCCCGGTGGCCGCGCAGGCCGGGTCGAGACGTCGCGTTGGCGCCGCTTCTCACATGCTGACCTGCTCGCGTCCGAGGATGTTCGGCTTGATCTCTCGTGGGACGTAAACGAGGCCGAGTCGAAGGTTGCAGGACTGGCGCGGGTTGATGAACTGACGGCGCAGATCACAGCAGATCTGGAGAAGGCACTGGAGCACCTGGCACGCGCCGCGCCCAGGCACCGCGCCTAAATCGCAGAGGAGGGTAGGGCTGAACCCGAACTTGCTACGCTTCGCATGCGGCGCCTGGCCCGTGACGATCTAGATTCTGCCCTGTACGCCAGGCAAGGGCAAGACATGGAGGACGTTTATGTCCGCTACGAAGAGTAAGCCTGCCAACGCGACCTGGGTTGCCAAAGCGAAGGTATCGGCCGACGCTCAGGCGATCGACTTCCCGCTTGAACAGGGGGAAGCTCATCGGTTCAGTGAGGTCGATCTAACGTGGTATGAGCACGGCCGCCTGAAGATCACTATCCCTCGCGGAACGCCAGGCGTGATCCGTCAGGCGTACCTGACCGGTAACGAACGCGACCTCATCATCGAGGTCGCGCCCCGCGACTAGGGGACTCTGCTCGCCGGGTATGGCGTGCCGTCTTTACCCGGCGAGCACATTCTTGTTTGCGCTGCGCGCTCGGTGGATCGGGGGCGGCGGAGTCGAGTATGGTGTCGTACTTGACGGCGTGGCTAAGGTGACGCTTTGCTTCCCGTCTGCAGCTGGCAGATGTGGCTTCGCGCTAGCGTCGCGACGGCTCAGTCAGTCCACCAGTCTCGCTGACCCTCCACGTCTTCACGAGGGTTCTCGCCGAGGCCGGGTGCCCCGAAAACGAGGATCTCAAGGCCCTCTGGCCCAGCCTCATAACCTCGCCACGTACCAGGCGGGACCCGCACGACGTCCCACTTCTTCACCTCGACGATCTCATCGTCGAGCTTCATCCGCCCGCTGCCTCCCACGACCACAAACACCTCCTCCTGCTCCTTGTGCGTGTGGCCATAGGGGAACCGGTAGTTGGGCGGGATGCGCTGATAGCTCAAGCCGGACTGCACGAGCTCGAGCGCCTTGCCGGCGAGACGGAACTCCAGGTCCGGCGCGCCGTCGAAGTTAGACCCGACGTCCTCCGGATCCTCCCTGAGGTGCTTGAGCGTGAACGGCATCGTGGCGATTCTACGGTTCAGTCGCGCCGCGCTCAGCCGATCCGCTCAGCCAGCTCGACGATGATCCCCTCAGGACCCCGGACGTAGCAGAGCCGATAGATGTCTTTGTAGCGCTCCACCTCGCCGACAAGCTCCGCGCCGTGGGCTCGCACTCCGGCGACGGCCGCGTCGAGGTCATCGACCGCAAATGTGAGGTGGCGGATGCCAGGCATGTTCGCCGGCGCATGCCGGTCGCCTCCCGGGCTCGCGGGCGCGTGAAACTTCGTCAACTCGAGCCGTCCATGGCCGTCCGGGGTCTCCAGCATCGCCATATCCACTCGTACCCCGTCGAGCCCAACTATGCGGTCAACCCAATCGCCTTCGACGGGCCCTTCGCCCTGCAGTTTGAGCCCGAGCTCGAGGAAGAACGCTGTCGCGGCCGCGAGATCATCGACCACGATGCCCACATGATCCATCCGCTGGATTGTCATGTGCTCGACGGTAGCGGACGACGGCCCTGTTCTTAGCGGAACTCCGATTGTGGATGACGATCTGAAGACGACGCCGGCCGGGGAGAGGCACTCGACTCGCCCAGCCACTCCTGTAGCGCCTCATGCATCGCCTCGACCCCGACGATCGGAGTCGCGGGCTCGCTCCATCGCGCTGGCACGAGCGCAAACGGCTTGGTCTGCGGTCCGCCCAGCCCGCCGTGAGATCCCATGAACTCCTCAAATGGTGCCACCTCGTCGGCCACCGGGTCGTACATGCTGTTGACGAGGATGTCGGGACAGTGGGGGAAGCTGTCGTGACGACGCAGATGGTTGGCCGCGGTCGCGGTGAAGTCGGCCAACGGATCCTCGCCTTCGACAAAGTCATCGCTTAGGCGCCGCTGTCCTTTTCCACCAATCACGAGAGCGCCGTGTGCTTGTGAGCGCACCATCACCCAGCCGATCCCTGGATGAGCCGCGAGAGTCTCGATCAATTGCGGGTGGGTCCCTTCGATCTGCTCGGCGGTCAGGCGCTCGGCGCCGAGCGGCAGGTAGATCAGACCTAGTCCTCCGGAGGCCATCACGATCGCCTCGTCCTCCTCAGCTGGCCCATTGCCGCTACGTTCTGCCAGCGCCTCGCGGTTGGGTCCGAGCGCCACCGTCCCCTCCACAGACCTGCCGCGCGTGGCGCGCGCAAGCACTCGCCCTCCCACACTCGGCTCCTGGCGGGCATCGGCCAGCACCGCACCCACATCCCCCCACGCCTCGTCTATCGCGGCCGGCGCGTACACCCCGCCCTTGGCCAGCGCCCCACGTACGACCTGCTCCAGCGTCTCACCGTAGCGTTGGCGGAACGGAGCGCCTTGCGTCTGTCCGTGATCGGAGAGCACCACCAGGTGGTAAGGGCGGGGCGCTTGCGCCGTCGCACGCTCCAGGCGAGCGAGCTGGCGATCGTGGCGCTCCAGTACCGCCAGCGCATCGGGCTCGCGGATACCCGAATGGTGGGCGACCTCGTCATAGCCGACGAAGGTCGCATAGCTCACCGGCACCCCCTCGACGATGTCGGCCATCAGCAGCGCTGTGACAAGGTCGCGCATCACTACCGCGATAGCGGCTCTTATCAGCGGATACAGGCCTTTGCGATCGACGTGTGCAGCGCCGCTTCGACGCTGGCGAGAGGCCGCTCGTCGCTCCGCGGCGATGTCGGCAAGCGAGAGCACCAGCGTTCGCATGAACCCGTAGGGATCGGAGAAGTAAGCGAACAGATCGCCCGCTTTGGAGCGTGAGCGGTCGCGGATCACGCTCATCGTGGCGGTGCAGCGCGGGGCATCGCCGGAGAACATGTTCCCGCGGCTGGTCCCGCCCCGAGCAAGCAGTCCTCCGCCGCTGGATCGTCGGCGCTCGATCTCGGCGGCGTCGGAGGGATGGTTGGAGACGATCGTGCGGCCCGACTCCTTCTCATACCAGCGGAAGGCCGGCATGTCCCAATTGCTGCCGAGCAGCAGTCCGGCCTGACTGGCGCCTGTCTGCGATGAGATGTCGCACTCCCAGCCGAGAAGCCGGTGTGAGCCGTCGGCCAGCCAGCGCGCGATCGTCGGCGCGTGGCCGTCGCGAATCGCCTCCTCGAGCACTCCCTCGCCGAGCCCATCAATCTCAAACAGGATCACTCCGGGCACCTCTGTCTGGTTGTCTTTGCGCGAACGCCGCACCCGTCTGCGCACCACCCGTAGATGGCGAGCGTCGCCATCTACGTCGAGCAGCGGTGCAGCCAGCATCGAGACGAGTGCCAGCCCGAAGGCGATCGCCACATCGCTGCCAAACGGCGGCGTCTTCCCGTCAACCGCGTAGAAGGCAAGCGAGACCATCCCGGCGCTCAGCAACAGTGAGCCGAGCCCGAACGTGACGATCGTAAGTGGCAGCGCCACACGTATCAGTAGGGGCCACAGCAGCGCGTTGATCAAAGCCATTACGACGGCCACCAGCGCCGCCGCTTCGAGCGACAGCGATTCCAGTCCCGGCAGCAACCACGTCATCGCCACCAGCGCCAGGCTCTCGATCGCAAGCATCGCGACCGCCCGGATCGCAAAGCCGAGTGCTCGGCGCACGCGACTCAGGCGTCGTCCAGTGCTGCGCTCGTCCTCTGCCAAGTCCATCTCGTTGCTACCTTCCCACCCATGGTCGATGGCGCGCTTGGCGCCCGCGGGGCGGGCGTGTCGGCAGACCGTATCGCCTTCCTCGGGCATGCGACAGTGTTGATCGAACTGGCTGGGGTTCGCGTGCTCACAGACCCGCTCCTGCGCTCTCGTGTCCTCCACCTGCGTCGGCAGGTCCCGCCGATCCCAAACAGCCAGTTCGCCCACGTCGACATCGTGTTGATCTCACATCTGCACCACGATCACCTCGACCTACCATCGCTTCGACTGCTCGGTCTGGGCAGTGCGCTGGTTGTGCCGCGCGGCGCCGGGGCCTGGCTGAGACGGCGAGGTTTCACCAAAGTCACCGAGCTGAGCGTGGGAGACGGTGTGAACATTGCGGGCGCCCAGATCGTCGCGGTGCCCGCTCACCACGACGGCCGACGCCTGGCTGGGCCTTCAGCCGATCCGCTCGGCTACCTGGTCGGTGATCAGCGTGTCGTCTATTTCGCCGGCGATACCGAACGGTTTGCCGGCATGTCCAAGCTCGCTCCAGCGCTTGAGGTCGCGCTACTGCCCGTTGCCGGCTGGGGGCCGACTCTCGGCCCTGGGCACATGGGTCCGCTAGACGCGGCCCGTGCGCTCGCGGCCTTGCAACCACGGATCGCGATACCGGTGCATTGGGGATCGCTGCTGCCGCTCGGCCTAGCGCGCCGTCATCGCTCACGCTTGGGCGATCCGCCTCGCCGATTCGCAGAGCACGCGGCGCGCCTTGCCCCGGCTGTGGAGGTGAGAATCCTCGCGCCCGGAGATACGACCACTCTTTGACAGCCGGCGGTTTCCACGCCAAGGCCAAGATCCTGGCCGGCTCGTGGCCGGCGTCGCTTGAGTCGGCTGTCAGTACCCGGTGTTGGTCTTCACGCGCTTGCGGTCTGACTCGTGTAGGCGACCCTTCTTCTCCAGTGTTTCGCACGCTTCGACCATGTCCGCGCCTAGCGTGCTCACCAGCGAATGTCCCAGGGTTTGCTTGACGAGTACCCGCATGATCTTCACATGCTCGGCATTCGGCGGAAGTGTGTAGGCGGGCACCATCCATCCGCGCTCGGCGGCGAGTTGAGCGGCAACGTCGAACTCGTCGTAATCATGTCCATCGCCAAGCTGGAAGGCGACCAGAGGAAGCTGCTCGTCCTGCTCGTTGCCGATCAGCGTGAAATGGCCGCAAGTGGCGATCTCCTTGGCGAGCAGGCGCGCGTTGAACTGCATCGTCTCCATGATGTAGCGATAGCCGTCTTGGCCATAGCGAACGAAGTTGTAGTACTGGGCGAGCACCATCGCCGAGCCGGTGGAGAAGTTCAACGTGAACGTCGCGTCACGCTTGCCGAGGTAGTTCTCATAGAAGACAAGGTCATCGGGAAGGTCACTGGTTTCTCTGAAGATCAGCCAACCGATACCCGGATAGACAAGACCGAACTTGTGGCCGGAGACGTTGATTGAGCGGACCTGCTCGAGTCGGAAGTCCCACTCGGTATGCGGGTAGAGAAACGGCCACACAAAGCCACCGCTTGCCGCATCCACGTGCAGGGGAACGTCCAGCCCCTTTTCATTCTTGAGGCTGACGAGATAGTCGTTGATGCCGGTGATGTCGTCGGCGTGCCCGGTGAACGTGGTGCCGAGCACAGCAGCCACTCCGATCGTGTTCTCGTCGATGTGCGGCTCCACGTCTTCGGGTCCGATCGTGTACTTGTCCTTGGCCAACGGCACGATTCGTGGTTCGACGTCGAAGTAGCGGCAGAACTTCTCCCACACGACGTGCACGTCGCCGCCAAACACGAGGTTGGGACGCTCGGTTGACTTGCCCTGCTGCTCGCGGCGGTCGCGCCACTTCCACTTCAGCGACAGGGCGCCGAGCATGATCGCCTCCGAGGAGCCCTGTGTACGCGCTCCGGTTGTCTGCGCCGGTGCGTGGAAAAGGTCGGCAAGCATGCGGATGCAGCGCTGCTCGATCTCGGCCGTCTTTGGGTACTCGGCGTGATCGATGAAATTGGTGTGAAGCGAATCCGCGATCAGCGTGTTCGCCTCGGGCTCCATCCAGGTCGTCACGAAGGTGGCGAGATTGCGCTCGGGGATGCCGTCGAGCAGCACCTCTTCCTCGACCAGGCGCAGGGCGTCCGCCGCCGGCATCCCCTGCTTGGGAAGGGCGTTGTCGGGGGCGGGCTCCAGCAGGAAGCGATTGCCGTAGGCGCTCTCGAGCTTTGCGATCCGTCCGCCGCTGAGGTCTGACGGGACAGGCTCGTCGTGCTGACCGGCGGTCGGGTGCTTGGGCGGCACAGTCATCCTCCTTGGTTGCACACGATTGCGAGTCGCGGATGGCGAACAGTCAGCCCATCCGATGAAGCGCTTGACTGGCGATTATAGGTGTCCGTCAGCCTGTGAGAGGAGCGGTTCGTCGACGGTCTCGGGCAGCAGTGCGAGCGCGGCGATCAGAAAACACACTCCGCCGAGAGCGGTGCCCGCGTTGGCGATGCGAGCGCTGATCGGCTCGCCGCTGGAGGGCTCGAGCAGCGACGCCACCGCCGAGACGCCAAAGGCGAGCGACCCGAGCAGGTTGAGCGCCGCGATCCGCCACGTCGGCGAGCGCGGCCTCAACGAAAACCAGCGGCCGCCCACCCCTGCGTATGCAAGCTCGCTCGAGACCAGAAAGCAGATCGACCCGAGCGCGTCGGGACCCCACACGCGAGTGTTCACCTGACGAGTGTCAAGACCGTGTTTCATCGCCGTGAACGTGCTGAGGTTGAAGAAAACAGTGCCGATCAGCTGGACTGACGCCGCCAGCCAATCGATCCTTCGCGGTTCCCAGGAGGCGGGCCTCCAGCGCTGCCGTTCTCCAGACTTGCGAGCGTGCGGTGCGTTGACCGCCTCGGAGTACTGCAGGTAGGCGGCTGTGGTGAAGAAAAGAGAGCCGACGAAGAAGGTGACGCCGATCCCCGGGCGTGAAGCGCTCGCCCACTGGGCTGCGAGCGCCGCCAGCGCAAAGCACAGCGACCCGCAGGCGAACAGCACGCTCATCCACCAGCTTCTCTGGCGTGGGCGCCAGCACACGGCCGCCGCGCCGGTACTCACGTGGATGCAGGGCTCGAGGTCGGCGGCGAGGCGTCTTGGGCTTGGTAGTCGGCCAGCAGTCGGATCTCCTCGTCCTTGTGCGGGAACATAAAGAAGATCAGAACGGCGCCGAAACCGATTGCGATGATGCCCGCCGCGTAGGCCCAGTCAGAGCCTGATACGAATGACGATCGTGCGGCTGAGGTGATCGCGCTCGCGTAATGCGGGTATTGAGTGGCGACCGCTTCGGCGCTGGAGAAGGACTTGGTGAGGGCGTTTTCGACGTTGCTGGTGATCAGCGCCTTGTTTGGTGCCGAGGCGATCGCGCTCGAGACCGCGGCCGCGAAACCCGCGGTGAGCAGCGCGCCCATGATCGACTGGATGATCGCGCCGCCGAGGTCGCGTTGCAGGTCGGCCGTTCCGGAGGCCATGCCGGCGCGCCTGACCGGGACCGAGCCCGTCAGCGAATGCGACGCGGGCGTGCCGGCAAAGCCTACGCCGATGCCGATGAAACCGTAGGCGAGCGCCACCTTCCAGTAAGGGATGCCCACTTTCCACAGCGCCAGCATCGCGACGAAGCCGAGCAGGCAGAAGACATAGCCAATGAGCAATGTGAACCTGGACCCGCGCGAGTCGATCAGCTTGGCCGAGTGTGGAGCGACGATCACCATCAGCACCGCCGCGGGCAGGATCGAGGCACCGGCGCCGAGCGTCGAGTAGCCGAGCACGTTCTGAAGGAACTGCTGGCCGACGAAGATCGCTCCCATCAGGCTGCCGAACACGACTATTCCACCGACGGCAGCCACCCAGAAGATGCGGCGTGCCGCCACCTGAAGGTCAAACAGAGGGAACTTGGTGCGCTTCTGGCGCAGGAAGAAGAGCGCCAGCGCCACGAGCGCGATCGCTGCCAGGGCGACCGCGAGGGTGCCCTTGTCCGGGACCGGCGCGAAATTGATCGCCAGCACGATCGCTGCGATCGCGACGATCGACAGTATCCCACCAGGGTTATCTACCGGGTCTGTGGTCTCGTTGACGTGGCTTGGCACAAGGATGTAGGCCATCACCGCGGCCACCACCGCAAAAGGCACGGTGATCAGGAAGACGGACCCCCATGCGTGGTGCTCGAGCAGCGCGCCGGAGGCCAGCGGCCCGAGTGCCGACATCGAGGCGCCAATGCCTGACCACAGAGCGATCGACTTCGTGCGCCCAGTCCCCGACCACAGAGCGGTGATCAATGCGAGCGTTGTCGGGAAGGCCATGCCGGCAGCCAGTCCGCCGAGCACACGCGCGCCGATCAGGATCTCGATGCTGGAGGCGGTCGCGGCCAGGATCGATGCCGGTATCGCGATCGCTGTGCCCAGCACCAGCATCAGCTTGCGCCCGTAGCGGTCGCCCAGCGCGCCCAGATAGAGCACCGAGGCGGCCAGGCCGAGGGAGTAGCCCACCGCCACCAAGTCGAGCGCCGTCTGAGAGGCGTTAAACGCCTTGCCGATGTCAGGGAGCGCGGTGTTAGCGACCGCGAGGTTGAGATTGGCGACCGAAGCCACCAGGATCAGCGCGGTCAGCACCAGTCCCTGACGGTCGGGCGCGCTTGAGTGCTCGTCGCTCAGACCCATAAGATCAGGCGCTATGGCGAGTCGACAGGCGGTTGTTCCTGCACACGGGCGTGTTCACCTTAGACCGATTGCGATCGGGGCGTTGATAATCGTCGTAATCGGCGCGGCGGCGACGCTGTTGGGTTGGGACATATCCGCCTGGTTCAGGCACATCTGGGACACGATCACCAGCATCTCGCTTGGCTATTTGCTGGCGGGGATAGCGCTGATCGCACTGCAGACGACTGCCACGGCATTTGCGTGGTATTCGATCCTGCGCTACGCGTATCCGGGCGAAGTCCGTTGGATACAGGTTCTGGCCTGTTATGCGGCGGCGGTGGCGCTGAACTCCGTCCTGCCGGCAAATATCGGCACCCTCGTGATGCTGTTGATGTTCACCACGATCATCGTTGCCGCCACATTCGCCGGTGTGCTAGCCGGGATGGCTGTGCAGAAGATCTTCTACACACTGATCGGCGCGTTCTGTTACCTGTATCTGTTCCTCACCGTCGGCGGTTCGTTCTCGATCCAGCTGGGCTTCATCGCCGAACATCCGGTGGCGACCGTGATTCTGCTGGTGGGAGTCGCGATGCTGCTGATCCTGGTAGGCCGGGTCCTGCGCCAGCGTGTCGAGCAGTGGTGGGAGCAGGCGAAGGTAGGCGCACAGATCCTCGTGCATCCGCGCGCGTT
>DASTPN010000003.1:0-17188 GCA_035719985.1 Solirubrobacteraceae bacterium
AGAGCAATGGCCGACACCACCTGCCACATGTCGATCTCCCTCGACGGCTTCGTCGCCAGACCGGATCAGAGCCGCGACGACCCGCTCGGCAAGCGGGGCATCGAGCTTCACGCCTGGCATCTTGGCGACGAGCGTGCCGACGAGATTGACGCCACCGTCGAGCGCCGATTGATGCGCTCCCGCGGCGCCTACGTCATGGGCCGCAACATGTATGGCCCGATCCGTGGCGAGTGGGACGAGGAGTGGTCGGGCTGGTGGGGGCCCGAGCCGCCCTACCACGCGCCCGTGTTCGTCCTAACCCATCACGCTCACGCGCCGATCGAGATGGAGGGCGGGACGACGTTTCACTTCGTCACCGATGGCTTCGACGCCGCCTACGCCCAGGCCCGCGAGACTGCCGGCGCAGACGGCGTCGACATCGCGGGCGGCGCCTCGACCGTCCGCCAAGCGCTGCTGGCGGGGGTCATGGACGAGCTCTGGCTCGACATCGTCCCCGTCCTGCTCGGGTCCGGCGAGGGGATATTCAATGGCATCGCCGAGTTCGATTTCGAGCCTGCCGAGGTCCTTCATTCCCCACTGGCGACGCACATCTGCTACCGCCGGGCGGGATGAGATGGGTGCCACAACCGTGCAAGCATCTGCGCGGTAGCGGGGCAGGCGAGAGCGGCTCCAAGCGTTAGGCTCGCGTCAGTGAGCGCTCTTGACTTGCAGGTTCCGATCATGCAAGCGCCCGTCGCCGGCGCTGCCACGGCCCGACTCGCTGGTGAGGTGTCGCGGGCGGGAGGCCTTGGCTCGCTAGGGGCGTCGTGGACTGAGCCGGGGGTCCTGCGCGAGCAGATCCGATCGATCGGGCGGATGACGGATCGCGCGTTTTGCGTGAATCTAGTGCTCGATTTCGAACAGGACGAGCGGCTCGAGGTGGCAGTCGAGGAGCGTGCGCCGATCGTGTCGTTCTCCTTTGGGCTGCGTCCCCAGCTGGTCGCGCGTGCGCGGGCTGGAGGTGCGCGAGTTCTAGTACAGGTCGGCTCGGGCGAAGCGGCGCGAGCCGCGGCCGATGCCGGCGCTGACGCGCTGATCGTCCAGGGCGTCGAGGCCGGCGGTCACGTACAGAGCATCGTCGGTCTGCTGCCGCTGCTGGCCGAAGTGCGAAAGGCCGTTTCGCTGCCACTGCTTGCGGCGGGTGGGATCGGCGATCCGGCATCGGCGCGTGCCGCGCTCGCTGCCGGCGCCGCGGCTGTCGTGATGGGTACCCGATTCGTGGCCAGCGACGAGTCCGACGCCCATCCGCGGTACAAGGCGCGCTTGTTGGCAGCCGATGCACGCGACACAGTCTTCACCGAACTGTTCGACGTTGGCTGGCCGGCATCGCCGCATCGCGTGTTGCGCAACAGCACCTATCAGCGCTGGGAGGCCGCCGGCAGTCCGCCAACAGGCGAGCGCCCAGACGAGGGTGAGGATGTCCTCGGCGACATACCGCGCTACGCCGCCAACCTGCCGCTCGTAAGCATGGACGGCGACGTCGAGGCTATGGCGATGTACGCCGGCCAGAGCGTGGGCGCGATTACAGAAGTCGAGCCGGCGGCAGCGATCGTCGAGCGCTTCGCCGCCGCGCTAGGCAACGGGTAGCCCTTCTCTGCGGTAACTGCCCGGTCTAGACTTCCGAGACCCACTAACAGAGGGCAATGTCCGCTATGCGGAAATTGATCTACGGCATGAACCTGACACTGGATGGCTACGTCGCCGCGCCCGGCGACGACATCGGGTGGAGCCGGCCGAGCGACGAGCTGTTTCAGTGGTGGCTTGATCAGGAGCGGGCGATCGGGGTGTTGCTCTATGGGCGCAAGCTGTGGGAGACCATGAGTTCCTACTGGCCGACCGGCGACCAGCAGCCCAATGCCACCCCGGCGGAGATCGAGTTCGCGCGGAACTGGCGGGACACGCCGAAGGTGGTGTTCTCCTCGGCGATCGAGAAGGTCGACTGGAACACCCGCCTGGTCACCGGCGACGCGGTCGCGGAGATCACCCGGCTCAAGGCCGAGGACGGTGAGCCGATGAGCGTTGGTGGCGCAACGCTCGCCGGGGCGGCTATGCGGGCCGGGCTGATCGACGAGTACACGATCGTCACCCATCCAGTCCTGGTGGGCGGCGGCACGCCGTTCTTCGCCGCGCTGGATAGCTGGGTGAACCTGAACCTGGTGGAGACGCGAACGTTTCCCGGCGGGGTGGTCCTGACCAGGTACGCTCGATAATGTATGTTATGTAAACCCGAAGAAATCCCTGCAAAACCGCGCTTTTTGAATCGCTAGCAACGCTACCGGACGCGTTCGAGCACAAACACCCCCACAAAGACTCCCCATACGAACGCCCGAAGCCTAGGCGACCTAAGAAACCAGCCCCGCTCGAGCGGTGAACGCTTACTCGAGTAAGCATCCGACCGGCCGTCGCCATCGCCATCGCCGGTGGCGCCACCACCACCGCCGGAAGACAACGCGCGCGCATCGTGCACCCACGGAGAATCCTTATGAGTAGGCACGAGACCAATTATCGGCGACAGCAGACAACGCTTGAACGTCGCCGGCCCTGGCCAACAATTCATCTATCGGCGCGAACTCTTCAGCTTCACTGCACAGCCGCAAAAACAGCTGCTGCTGCCGACGCGTGGCGCGCTGCTCCCAAACCAGAGTGCGCACCGACACCGCTTCAGCGATCGCGCCGCTACGCGAAAGGCCAAGCTGAGCCCGCAAAAGCTCCAAGCGCAACGCCGTCGACAACGGCAGCGTCGCACTAACCCGAACCGGCGAACCGAGTCGCGCCCACGAGCGCACTAACCCTGCGCGCCCCACGCCTCCGACTCCATCGCCTCCTCGAGGACCGCGTGCAAATCGACCTCGACCTCCTGCAGGCAACCCTCGACGGCCACCAGGCCGAACTCGCGGAGCGCAGCTCGACGACGATAAGTCGTCGCCCTCGATGACTTGACGCCAAGACCCTTCAACATGACGTAGCCCGCGAGCTGCTCAGCCTGACGGCTACTCAGCTCACCCTCGACGACCAGCTGCGCGAGCTTGTCGCCGATCACCATTGGTCCCGCCACCGTCACTCCTGTATGTTATGTAAACTAACCCGGGAAAGGCCGCCAACACCAAGCCCTTCGCGCCACCCGGAGCCAATGAGCAGGAACAGCCTTTTCCTCGCCTCGCCGCGGTAGTAGCATCGAAGGGCGATGCTCTGGTCGCTGCTCATCACGCTTGCTCTGGTCAAGCTCGCCGTGGCCTCAATGATGCTGTGGCTGCCGTTTCGCACCGACTCCGCCGTCATCGCCACCGACGATCCGCCGCGAACCGAGTCAAACGACGACGAGGATGGCGGCACAAACGTCTTCTGTGACGAGAGGCCCAATCC
This sequence comes from Solirubrobacteraceae bacterium, assembly GCA_035719985.1. Classification (GTDB taxonomy): domain Bacteria; phylum Actinomycetota; class Thermoleophilia; order Solirubrobacterales; family Solirubrobacteraceae; genus Palsa-744. The sequence goes on from DASTPN010000003.1 coordinate 3,403, forward strand.
ACATCCGCGCCAACCCAGACCGCGATGGCCCCGACGTGGACCGCATGGGTCGCCTTCGCCTGAAGCGCCCCGACGCGTACGAACCGAACTCACGCACTCACGTGCGCGCTCACGCCACGTCCGCGCCGATTGACTACACGGCGACTAAGACCCCAGCTCTCAGCGGTTGCGCTTGCGCTGACGGCGCGCTGCCTTGGCCTTTGCCCGGCGCTTTCGCAAACGTACGGCTCGTGCCTCGGCGGCGCCTGCGGGTGCCAACAGGTCACCTGCGGGCGTCACACTGCGGGCGTCGCGAAGAATTAGAAACGCAATAGCCGCGAGTACGCCGCCGGCGACGATTAGGATTGGCAGAATAACGCTTGAGGAGAGCGCACCGGTGGATTCGCTGGTCACAGTTTTTTTGGCGACGGTCGTCCCCGTCGCGGCTTCTTCTTCGCCGCTTTTTTCGGTCAGTTTCGAGAACGAACCGCCCCCGGCTTCCGAGCCGGCGCCACCCGCCGCCGAACCACCAAGCGTCTTCTGCGACTGCGCTTTGGCCAGCGCTTCCTGGACCTGCTTCTGCAGCGCCGGGTTATTGGCGACCGGATTACTCGCCGTGGCCGCCCACGCGCCCGCGACTGGGATGAGGATCCCTACGCTCAGGCTGAGAGCGGTCAGGGCCGCAAACGTTGTTATGTGCCGGCGGATTGCTCGCATTGGTCTCCAAAAGCGGAGCAGCGAGAATAGCGCCTGCCGGACCGCGCGACTGCGTTAGGGCCGCTCTCCTTAGAATGGCTGGCGATGGCACCAAAGCAGCGACAGGTCCGGATCGAGCAGCGCGGCGCCCAGCAGGCGATCGAAGCGCTGGAGACGCGTACCGACGAGGAACTGGAGGCAGAGACGAAGTACAAGTCCGCTGCTCTCGCAATCCTCGGCGCCCGCGCTTCAGAGCGCTTTGACGCCAAGGCGGCGCGTAGCTACTTCCAGCGTGCGATTGCCGCGGCGCGGCCGCAGGAACGGATGCAGCTGCGGCGGATGGCGGACGCTTCGCTAGCGCTTGCCGAGCGGCGCGCGGGCGACCTCAAGGATGCCGTCACGCGACTCGGGCACGATGCGCCCAGTGGGCGCCAGATGCTTGCGCTTCGCGCCATGGGCTTGCTGATACCTCCTGCCAGCGCCGGCATTCTCGCGCGCATGCGCGGGATCCTCTTGATCGTCCTGTTGATCGTTTTGTTGCTAGCGGTCGGGCTGGGCATCGTCGAGCTCGTTTCTCTCCCCTTCGGCGGCCTCGGACTCGCGCCCGGCATTCTGCTCGGACTGTTCGTCGCGATCGCAGCGGTCGCGATCGTCGCGATGATCGGTCGTCGCCGTCGCGATCGTGCGGCTGCTCAGGCCGGCGCCGGGCGCGGCGCGTCCAAGTAGTCCCGCTGGGCGGCAAGCCACATGGCGGTGCGAAGTTTTGCGCGGTCAGCTCGAGCTCAAGCGCGCGCTGCTGATGACTACCGGACTCTTTGGTGCTCCGTCCTGCGGAGGATCGGTTGGTAGTTTTGCGATCGCGTTAACGCCCGTCATGCCGCCGACCACCTGCCCGACGAGCGCGTAATCGGGCGGTAGTGGCGCGCGGGTGGCGGTGACGATGAAGAACTGACTGCCTGATGCGCCCGCCGGATCGGAGCTCGTCTTGGCCATTGCCACCGTGCCGCGCGTGTAGCTGGTGTTGCTCGGCGGAGGCTCGATCACCGAGTAGCCGGGACCGCCGCTGCCGTCGCCGTTGGGGTCGCCCCCTTGAATGACGAAACCGGCTGCCACTCGGTGAAACGTGAGGCCGTTGTAGAAGCCACGCGCAACCAGATAGGCAAAAGAAGCCGTGGTACGCGGGGCCGCGCTTACAGCCAGGCGGATGTCGATCGTGCCACAGTTGGTGTTAAGCGCGACCAGGTAGCGCTTGCGCGCGTCGAGCGAGAGCGTCGGCTTGGGCACTTGCTGCGGGCCCTTGGGCGCTGGCGCGCTGACCGAGGCGCATGCTCCAGTCTGGGCTTTGCTCCTAGCGGTGGCGACGGCGACGCGGGTGGATGTGGATGTCACCGGTGTGCTCGTGCTCGAACTGCTCGATCCGCAGGCGCTCATGAGAACGGATGCGCCGATGAAGAGCATTGGCGCAAGCCGGCGGCTGCGGGCCGAATCGGCGAGCATCGAGCGCAGGATAGTTGCGCCTCCCCCACTTCGGCGCCACTCTCGCGGACTCTTAAGCAGCTCTTCTCACTTCCGCAATACGCTTGCAGCCGATGACCGCGCCCGTCCTACTGCTTATCAATCCCTCCGCTGGCGGTGGCCGGGCCGGGCGGCTGGCCTCGGATGTGCTCGAGCGACTGCGCGGCGAAGGCATGCGGGTGCGCAGCGAGTTCACCCGCGACATCCAGCATGCGCGCGAACTGGGCCACAGCGCGGCGCTCGCCGGTGAGGTCGTCGCTTGCCTTGGTGGAGACGGTCTGTTCGGAGCGGTCGCCGACCGTGTGCGCGAGGTTCCCGACGCGGTGCTGGCCGTGTTGCCCGGCGGTCGCGGCAACGATCTGGCACGGGTGCTTGGGATCGGGCAAGATCCGGTCGCCGCTTGTGGCGTTCTGGCGCGTGGAGTTGCTCGCAAGCTGGATCTTGGCGAGGCTGCGGGCAAAGCGTTTGTCGGCATTGCCAGCGCCGGGTTTGACAGCGACGCCAATCGCATCGCCAACGAGGCTCCTTCGCGGCTGGGCGACCTCGTATACGCCTACGGCGCGCTGCGAGCGCTGATCGGCTGGCGACCGGCCCGCTTTACGATCACGCTCGAACCTGACGGCGACGCGGATGCCAGGCAAACGTGTGAGATCGTCGGATACAGCGTTGCGGCGGCCAATTCTCGCGCGTACGGCGGCGGGATGCTGCTTGCGCCGACGGCGCTGCTGGATGACGGGATGCTCGACGTCGTCGCGATCGAACGGGTCAACAAGGCGCGCTTTCTGGCCAACTTGCCGAAGGTTTTCAAGGGGACGCACGTCAAGCTCGACTCGGTCCGCTGCCGGCGGGTGCGCGAAGTGCAGATCGCCTCGGACCGGCCGTTCACGCTGTACGCTGACGGCGATCCGATTGCCGAGTTGCCGACGCGCGTGCGAGCGTTGCCCGGCGCAGTGAGCGTTCTTGTGCCCACGGGCGACACTCCGTCTCAGGTGCTATCCGGCGCAGGCGACACTCTGTCCACCCAGCCCGGCAGATGAGCCGGATGCTCGCGCCGAAGCTGGCGCTCGCTCGGGCCGTGGGAGGCGTATCGCGGCTATTGGCCGGTCGGCGATTCGGTCGATTGTCGATCGGCGGAGGTGGCACCAGTCTCCCGGGCAAGTTGCTCGTGCGGATGGACACGGACGCGATCGCGTCGTTGTCGGCACGCCTCACACGCGGCAGCGCGCTGATCTCCGCCACCAACGGCAAGACGACCACGGCGGCGCTGGCGGCGAGCATCTTCGAGCGCGTGGACATCGCGCTCGTGCATAACCAGGCCGGCGCCAACATGGCCGGAGGGATCGCCTCCACCTTGCTTGAGGCCTCGCGTCGTGGCGGGCGCATCGGTGGTGAATTGGGGCTGTTCGAGGTCGACGAGTTCTGGCTTGACGGTCTGATCGCCCAGCTGAGACCCAGCGCGATCGTGCTCGGCAACCTGTTTCGTGATCAGCTCGATCGCTACGGCGAGCTCGACACGATCGCCGAGCGCTGGCAGAACGCGCTCGCCACAACCGCGGGAGAACGAGTACAGCTCGTCTGTAACGCCGACGATCCGCTGCTTGCCGACCTCGCGCGCGAGCGCGAGACGATCTTCTTCGGGATCGAGGACGATTCGCTCTCGCTTGCGGGCATGTCACACGCCGCCGATGCGAAGCACTGTCGCCGCTGCGGAGCGCCCTATACGTTCGAGGCGATCTATCTCGGGCACCTCGGGCGCTACCACTGCGCGGCCTGCGGACAGAGGCGTCCCTCCCCCACCGTCCTTGCCGACCAGGTCGAGCTCGAAGGCGTGCGGCGGGCACGCTTTCGCCTCACGACACCCGCAGGCAGCGAGCGCGTAGAGCTGGGGCTGCCCGGGCTCTACAACGTCTACAACGCGCTCGCCGCCGCCGCGCTTGCCGTGGCGTTGGAGATACCGCTGCCGGCGATCGTCGAGGGCCTGCAGGTCACAGACGCGGCGTTCGGGCGGGCCGAGACCGTCGCCATCGCCGGGCGCGAGACGCGCATCCTGCTCGTAAAGAATCCCGCCGGCGCCAACGAGGTGCTGCGCACACTTGCGCTAGAGCCCGGCGAGCACGACCTGCTCGGTGTGCTCAACGATCGCACCGCCGACGGGCACGACGTCTCCTGGATCTGGGACGCCGACTTCGAGCTGCTGAGCGGCCGCATCGCTCACGTGGTCTGCTCGGGCACACGGGCTGCCGAGCTGGCACTGCGCTTCAAGTACGCCGGCGTCGAGCCTTCGCGTATCGAGGTCGTCGAGGGTCTGGCTGACGCGCTCGATCGCGCGGTGGCCAGCGGCGAGGTCGGCAAAGCGCTGTACGTGCTGCCGACCTATACGGCGATGCTCTCCCTGCGTGAGCTGCTAGTCGACCGAGGCGAGGCGAGGTCGTCGTGGCGGTGATGCCCACAATGCGCGTGTGCGCGCTGTACCCGGACCTGATGAACATCTACGCCGACCGCGGCAACCTGCTCGTGCTGGAGCGTCGCTGCGCCTGGCGCGGGATCGGCTTCGAGCTGTGTGGCAGCTCGCTTGGTGAGACGCTAGACGGCGATGACCACGATCTCTACTACATCGGTGGCGGCCAAGACCGCGACCAGCGCCTTTGCGCCGAGGATCTGCACGAGCACAAGCGCGACGCGCTGCACGAGGCGGCAAGACGCGGCGCGGTGGTGCTCGGCGTCTGCGGCGGCTACCAGCTGCTTGGGAGCTCTTATGTTTTGGATGGCGAGACCCTTATGGGTGTCGGATTGTTGCGTGCTCGCACTGTAAGAGAGGCCGGTGCGCGCTTGATCGGCAATGTCGCGATCGAGGTCTCGCTGGAAAGCTCCGGGATCGAGGGGCCACGCGTGCTCGCCGGCTTTGAGAATCACGGTGGGCGTACGTATCTAGAGGACGGCGCTCAGGCGCTCGGATGTGTCCTCAAAGGTCACGGCAACGATGGGCGCAGCGGCTACGAGGGGGCGCGAGCGGGCAACGTGATCGGCACATATCTGCACGGGCCGCTGCTGCCCAAGAACGTCTGGTTTGCCGACTGGCTGATCGCAACCGCGCTCGGGATCGACGTGAGCGAGCTTGCCGCGCTCGATGACGATCTCGAGTATCGGGCGCATCGCAGCGCCAGGCGCGCCGCCGGGCTGGCGGGCGCGTAGGATCACGGGGGTGGACCTCAGCGAGTACCAGCGCCTCTCCCGCCGCACCGCCGAGTACCCGCGTGAGGCGTGGCTCGCGTACCCCACTCTCGGTCTGGCCGGCGAGGCCGGCGAGGTCGCCGAGCACGCCAAGAAGGCGATCCGCGACGACGGCGGATCGGTCAGCGACGAGCGCAAGGCCGCGATGTCAAAGGAGCTTGGCGACGTGCTCTGGTACGTAGCCCAGATTGCCACCGAGCTTGGTCTTGACTTGGGCGAAATAGCCGACCAGAACCTGGCAAAGCTGCTCTCGCGCCAGCAGCGCGGCGTGCTTTCGGGCTCCGGCGACGAGCGCTGAGGCGCCGCCCCACCACGTGAGCGATCTGCCGGCGCGCTAGGCCGGACGACCGGCGAGATTCGGCTGTACCACGGCGAACTTGGCGAATCGCTCGGCCAGCCGCGCCGGCACCAAAGCGCGCACGCGCACGCCCTCTGGTGTGTCCTGACGTCGCAGATCGCCTGCTATGTCGTGAAGCTCGGCGAGGCTGCCACCCTGGGTATATGGGACGAGCAGGTCCATCGGGCATAGCGTATGGCGCAACTCGCGCTCGATTCGCCGCTCCAGCTCCGGCAAGCCCTCCCCACTCGCGCCGCTTACCAACAATGCCTCGGGGTGGCGCAACCGCAGCTCCTCGCGTTCATCGGCGTCGAGCAGATCGGCCTTGTTCAAAACAAGCACTCGCGGGCGCTCACCCGCCCCGATCTCCTCGAGCACCTGCTCGACCGCTACCCGCATCGCCTCGCGATCGTGCTCCTCGGCGGAGGCATCGATCACGTGCAGCAGGAGGTCGGCTCTACGGGTCTCCTCGAGCGTCGCGCCGAAGGAGTCGACCAGCTGGTGCGGAAGCTTGCGAATGAAGCCGACCGTGTCGGTAAACAGGTGCGGACGGCCGTCGATGCGTAGCATCCGCGTGCTCGGGTCAAGCGTGTGGAAGAGACGGTCGCGCACGGGTACCTCAGAGCCGGTCATGGCATTCAGAAGCGTGCTCTTTCCCGCGTTGGTGTAGCCGGCCAGGGCGATGCTTGGCAAGGCCGCACGCTCGCGCTCGGCGCGCATCACCGAGCGTGTGCCCTTGACGTGCTCCAGGCGCCGGCGCAGGGCGGCGATGCGGTTGCGCGCCAGGCGGCGATCGGTCTCGATCTGTGTCTCACCTGGGCCCCTGGTGCCAATGCCGCCGCCCAGTCGCTCCAGGTGTGTCCACAGACCGCGCATGCGCGCAAGGTTGTACTCCAGCTGGGCCAGCTCCACCTGCAGCTTGCCCTCGGCGCTGGAGGCGTGAGTGGCGAAGATGTCGAGAATGACCGTCGTTCGATCGACGACCGGCGTACCGAGCTCCTGCTCGAGGTTTCGCTCTTGACGCGCGCTCAGCTCATCGTCACAGGCGATCACGTTGGCATCGCAAGCTTTGGCGGCCACCTTTGCCTCGATGACCTTGCCGGGACCCAGGTAGGTGTTGGGATGCGGAGCTTCGCGGCGCTGGATCATCTCGCCGACGACTTCCACGCCGGCAGTCGCCAGCAGCTCGCGCAGCTCGTCGAGATTCTCGCCCTCGGGCAGTGAGGCGATACAGAAGGCGCGTTGCTTGGCGCGCCGGGTTGGTTGGGTCATCTACTCCGGGTTGGTTGGTTCATCCAACCCCAGTGTAGATCAGGTGCCCATCGTCGCCAAACGCTGGACTGCCTCGGCGAGCCGATCATCGGGGGTTGTCAGCGAGATGCGAAACCAACCCTCACCGCTGGGGCCATAGGCGCCACCAGGTGAGATGACCACGCCCGTCTGCTCGAGCACGTGCTCGCAGTAAGCAGCCGAGTTCTCAAAACCCTCCGGGATCGGCGCCCACACATAGATCGTGCCCTTGGGCGGCTTGACTTGCACGCCCGCCTTGGCCAAGGCGTCGCAGACCAAGTCACGACGGCGGCGGTAGAGCTCGTTCATCGAGGCGACCTCGCCGTCACAATCGGGCGAGAGGGCGGCGATGCCAGCCAGCTGAATAGCGTCGAAGAGGCCTGAATCGATGTTCGTCTTCAGGCGCCAGTAGTGCTCGATCGCCTCAGCGTTGCCTAGTACCGCCGCACAGCGCCAGCCGGTCATGTTGTAGCCCTTTGACAGCGAGAACACCTCGATCCCGACCTCACGAGCTCCCGGCGTGGCCAAGAACGATGGGGCGCGGTAACCGTCGTAGGTCGTCTCGCTGTACGCGTTGTCGTGCACGATCAGGATGTCGTGCTCGCGAGCGAACTCGATGGCACGCTCAAAGAAGCCGTCGGGCACGACAGCGCCGGTCGGGTTGTTGGGGTAATTGAGGAACATCAGCTTCGCGCGCCCGGCCGTGGCGTCGTCGATCGCCTCGAGGTCGGGGACGAAGCCGAGCTCGGGCACGAGCGCCATCACCACCGGTTCGGCTCCAACCAGCAGCGGGCCGCCCGTATAGACCGGGTAGCCAGGGTCAGATGCGAGCGCTACATCGCCCGGGTCCAGGAAGGCAAGGTTGAGATTGAAGATTGCCTCCTTGGCGCCGATCGCCGGGATCACCTCGCTGTCGGGATCGATCTTCACGTCAAAGCGGCGTTCGTAGAAGTCACTCAGCGCTTGACGAAAGTCCGCGCGGCCACGGTTGCTTGGGTACTGGTGAGTCTCGGGCTCGGTGACCGCCTCCTGCATCGCCTCCACGATCAATGGCGGCGTCGGGCGGTCGGGATCGCCGATACCGAGGCTGATCACGTCCACTCCGGCCGCCTTCTTGGCGGCGATCTTGCGCTCCAGTTCTGCGAATAGGTACGGCGGGATTCGGTTCAAACGCTCACTCGGTTGTGTCATGCAGCTCCTTGAGAAAGTCTTCGCTGATCTGGCCCTCGAACACAGGACGCGCCCAGCCTGTCAGGTTCACGCGCAGATCGTCATCGATCTCCACATCGAGCTCACCGCCGTCGAGCAGAACCTGCACCGCGCGCGGCCCGCCGCCGAGGCGATAGGCGATCGCGGCGCCGCTCGCACCGGTGCCGGAGGAAAGCGTCTCCCCCACACCGCGCTCGAAGATCCGCGCGCAGATCTGGCCGGCGCCGGCGGTGGCCGCCTCGGTCGGTGGGGTCAGCTCCGTGTACCAGGAGATGTTGGTGCGGTTGGGGAACAGCTCGTGCGCTTCGATGCCCGGCCCGATCATGGGCAGGTCGAGGGCCCGCAGCGTCGGTAGGTCGGGGACGCGGATCGCGCACTGCGGATTGCCGATGCTGACGTGCTGAAAACTCCAGTCGCGACCATCGGCCGATAGCTCACCGCGGCCGTCGCCCGCGCCGGAGGGGTAGTCCTTGGAAGTCAGAGAAGCACTGCCCATGTCAACTCGGCAGGTGTCCGGGCCGGTGATCGTCGGGCGTATCTCACCGGCGACGGTGTGGATGGCGAACCGGTCTCGGTCGGTCCAGCCGCGCCGCCGCAGATACATGATCGCCTCGCGCGCCCCGTTGCCCGATAGCTCTGCCTCGGAGCCGTCAGGGTTGTAGATGCGCAGGTTGGCTACGAACCGCCGATCCTCACTTGGTTCCAGCAGCAACACACCGTCGGCGAACACGCCGAAGTGGCCGGCGCAGAGCTTGCGTATACGCGCGGCGCTAAGCTCAAACGGCAGCTCTTGCTTCTCGACGATCAGATAGTCGTTGCCTAGTGCCTGCCACTTCTCGAACTTCATGTTGTCGCTCCAGATCTTGGTGCATGTGGCGCGAGAGTCTAAAGCCGAGCGAGCCTGGTCGTCGTGTTGACCTCGCGGCGTCGCCGAGGAGCCTTGGCGACGCCGCGAGTATGTTTCGCAGCTACCGTCTAGGCTTTCGCTTCCAATTCTTCGGCAAAGGTCATCCGTTCGTGGGCGTCGAGCCGGGCCGGTTCGGTTTTTCCTCCTTCCCTTTCTAGGCTTAGTTCGCAAGGTTTGTGCATGCCACCCGTAATTTGGGTATAGAGCTGTTTTTTCAAATTTTCGGCAAACACGAGATCGATCGTTAACTGTTCTTTGTTGACCGGGTTAACTTCTGCTACAACGCATCCCTTCAACACGAATTTGACAGAGCCTTCCGGCGGACCGAATTCGACGCACTTGATCTTTGCGACTGTGCCCGCAGCCGGTTCCAGTTCAGCACCGGTGACAGTGCCGTTTTTGGGTTCGACGTAACCGATGCGCCCATGAAGCGGTTCGAGATTGATTTCACCACCTTTAGACGGGTTTCCGTCAAAGTGACAGTCATCTTTACCGCTAAGTATGTTGCTGGTGCATTTTTTGAATTTGATCGTCAGGGCTTCGATCCTGTTGGGTGCTTCTACTGAGCCCGAGCCGCCGGCTTCGACACAGGTGATTTCGTTTTCCACGGGAGGTTCGGGGCTCTTGATTACTGCTGCCGGTGCTCCTGTGTTCGCGGTGGAGAAAGCCACTGGTTTTAAGAGTGCACCACCGGTTTTTAGCCACTCGGGCAGACCCTTGCGAACTTCGAGCGTGCCCCCTCCCGTTACGTTCATTGCGTTACCGGGAAAGAATTCGATTATGCCCGTGCCTTCACCGCCTAGCGTGCATTTACCATGCGGTTCAGTGACGCCGATGTATTCAACGCCGCCGGCGACGTTTTGGATTAAGGTTGCCCCCGAGGTCGTGGTGCATTCGTCCGATACGGAGATTCCAATGACTAAGCATTTGACCCAGAACGTGCTACTTAACACTAAATCAAAGAAGAATCCGGTTTCCGAGTCTACTACCACTTCGGTTTCCCAGGGAAGACCCTCGGGTGCCATTTCTACAGTAGTCGTGCTGCTTTCGCAGGTTTTTACAGCTTTGCATAAAGCGGGGCTCGCTAACGAAACAGCGACGCCGGCTTCATTTAAGATTTCAGTCGTTAAGTCAGCGCTGCCAGGGCCAATCGTGCCGACTATGCCAACTTTGCATTCAATTGCACCAAAGGACGAATCTTCAAATAACAGTGTGGCTTTGTCTTCGGCTGCTAATTCGGCTTTGGCTTCTGCGCCACTTACAAACCATAATGCTGATTCCCACGATAAGGCAAACGCCGGTGAGGCCGCGAGGGCTCCGACGGTGAGTATGGTTAGTAGCGCGAGTCCGAGCAAACCCGGTTTACTCATGTGTTCCCGCCTTCCTTTGTCACGGCTTTGGCGTCAAAGCCGAACGTTTAGGCCGACCGTGGTTTAGAGTCGGCGCGTTGTCACGACGAAGAGGTCCGCGTCATGAGCCTACGCAAGGACGCTACCACCGTGCCCGAAGTCAGTCAAGCGCAGCGGGAAAGCCAATGTTGCCACTGTGCTCCTCTTGGCTGGTATGGGTGAAACCTGCTTGTTTGAATATGACAGTGTCGTCACTCAACTTTGGCACAACATTTCCTCTATTTCGGCCGCCACGGATTGACTTGACATTGAGGTGACGTCGATTGGCTCTAGGCCCCCGAGTTTTCGCATCCAGGTCAGCTGTCGACGCGCGTAGTTGCGGGTTCGCCGCTTCATCGCCTCCACGTCCCCTTGCAGCAACTGCTCGAATCCCAAGGCCATTCGCGCGGCCCTGCCAGCGCCTGCGGCATGTGCACGCCGAACCTCCGCAGCGACGCCGGCCTTCAACATTTCCTCCACCCGCGAGTCGATTTGACGGTAGAGAGCCTCGCGCTCCATCACCAGGCCGACGAGCAGCGTCGGACGCCGCATGTCCTCGGTCCATAGCTGGTTGGGCCCCTGGGGCGGTGCAGGTTTGAAGTCCAGGTCGGCTAGAGCCGCGCGCAGATACAGCCCGGTGCCCCCCACGACGATCGGTCTGCGCCCTTCGGCAAGCGAGGTATCGATCTCGGCATGGGCCAGTTCGGCGTAGTGGCCGGCGCTAAAGCTCGCGTCGATCGGCAGAAATGAAATCAGCCGGTGCTCTAGTTCGGCCTGCTGGGCGGGGCCCGCGACGCCGGTGAGGATCTCAAGGCCCTGGTAGACCTGCAGCGCGTCGGCCGAAATCGCGACCGGCTGCTCGCCATGCGCGCGCAGCAGCCGCGCCAACTCGATGGCCACGGCGGTCTTGCCGACCCCTGTGGGGCCGAACAGGGCGATCAGCTGTTGTGTCTCGCTCATTCTCGGTAGGCTCCCACAGCGATGGAGATCTCTGGGTCCAAGGTCCTGCTCACTGGCGCCACCGGCGGCCTTGGTCAGGCGATCGCCCGGGCGCTACGTGCAAAGGGAGCTGACCTGATCCTCACCGGGCGGCGCGTCGACGTGCTTGAACCGCTCGCCGCGGAGCTCTCCGCGCGCGCGCTGGCGGTCGACCTGAGCGAGGCGGCTGAGATCGACAGATTGCTGGCCGAGGCCGGTGATGTGGACATCCTCGTAGCCAACGCGGCGCTGCCCGCGAGCGGGATGCTCGACTCTTTCAGCACCGAGCAGATCGATCGTGCCCTGGACGTCAACCTGCGCGCACCGATCGTAATGGCCCATGCCTTGGCGCCGCGGATGCTCAGCCGCGGTCGTGGACACCTGCTGTTCATGTCCTCGCTGTCGGGCAAGACCGGCACCGCCGGCAGCTCAATGTACAACGCCACCAAGTTTGGCTTGCGCGGCTTTGCGATGGCGATGCGCGCGGAGCTTCACGGCAGCGGTGTTGGCGTCTCGGCAGTCTTCCCGGGTTTCATCCGCGAAGCGGGGATGTTCGCCGAGGCACAGGTGAAGCTTCCGCGCGGTGTGGGCACCCGCAGTCCGGAGGACGTTGCCAAGGCGACCGTGGGAGCGATCGAGCACAACCGCGGCGAGGTGGACGTTGCGCCATTCTCGCTGAGGATGGGCTCTGCCTTCTCGGGGATTGCCCCGGAGCTCTCCGCGACGATCACCCGCAAGTCCGGCAGCGACAAGATCGCGCACCAGCTGGCTGACAGCCAGCGCGCCAAGCGCTAATCGGCCGCTCAGCGCGCCTAAGCATGTAAGAACGCTCCTACAGTCTCCTTCGCCTCGGCTTACGCTCGCATACGCGCACGCTTAGGGGAGGCCTCCAGCATTGGCCGCATGAAGTCACGCAAGCGACTAATGGAGGTTCAATGAGCACGTCTCAAATGATCCGCGTCGGTCTGGCGGTTGGCGCCCTGGCGAGCGCCGGAGCGGCGGCCGGAATCGCCGGAGCGGCGGCCGCGCCGAGCGGCACGACCGGATCGCAGTCAACGGGGACGTCTACCACGCCCCCGACCACGACCACGCCCCCCACCCCCAAGAGCACCACGCCAAGCAAATCGGGCTCGCAGAGCGGTGGCAACAGCAGCCATCCCTGCCCGCACATGAACGGAGGTTCAGGGCCGAGCTCTAAATCTGGCTCGAACTCCGGGTCGGCCTTCGAAGGTGAAGCCCCGGCGGGAGTGACCCACCAGTAGCAGAAGGACAGCGCGGGCGTTAGAGCCTCCCGGGCGGATGAGCCGTCCGGGAGGAGGCCCGCCCTCCCCGTCAGCCGGCAGCGCGCGCTAGGAGGCTCTCTTGCCCCGCTAGCGTCTGGCTACTGGCGGTGGCGATCTCGACGTGGGCGAAGTCGCCCGGATCGGCCAGGCCGGCGAAGTTGACGACCTTGTTATGGCGCGTGCGGCCACGGAGGCGGTCGGGATCGGTGCGTGACGGTCCTTCCACTAGTACCTCTACGGTGCGCCCTACGAATCGTTGCGCTCGCTCCCGAGCGCGGCGCTGGACGACCTCAACCAGGCGGTTCATCCGCTCCACCTTGACCGGATGTGGCACGAGACCGTCGGTCATCTGAGCCGCCTCAGTGTCCCGTCGTGGCGAGAAGATGAACGTAAAGGCGCCGTCATAGCCGACCTGCTCAGCTACTTCGAGCGTCTGCTCGAAATCCTCCTCGGTCTCGCCCGGGAAGCCGACGATGATGTCCGTAGTCAAGGCGATGTCGGGTACGTGCTCGCGGATCAGTGCGACGCGGTCCAGATAACGTTCGCGATCGTAGGTGCGTCGCATCGCTTTGAGGATGCGGCTCGATCCCGATTGCAGCGGCAGGTGGACGTGCTCGCACACGCTGGCAAGCTCGGCGTGAGCGCGGATCACGTCCTCCTTCATGTCCTTGGGGTGTGGGCTCGTGTATCTGATGCGCTCGATCCCGTCGATGGTGTCCAGTTCGGCCAGCAGATGGGCGAACGTCTCCGCTTTGCCCTGCACGCGCAGATCGCGGCCGTAGGAGTTGACGTTTTGGCCGAGCAGCGTTACCTCGCGCACGCCCTCGGCGGCCATCCTGCGTACCTCCTCGACCAACTCGCCCAGGGGGCGGGAGACCTCGCGGCCGCGGGTGGAGGGCACGATGCAGTAAGAGCAGCGGCAGTTGCAGCCAACGCTGATCTGGACCCAGCCTTGGAAGTCGCGCGCGCGCTT
>DASTPN010000004.1:0-17499 GCA_035719985.1 Solirubrobacteraceae bacterium
AAGGAGGGGTACCCACCTTCAAGGGCTATCGCGGCTTCCCGGGATCGATCTGCGCCTCGCCGAACTCGATGGTCGTGCACGGCATCCCTGGGCGCTACCGGCTCTCGCGCGCCGACATCCTCTCGGTAGACATCGGCGTGACACTCGACGGATGGGTGGCTGACGCCGCCCGTACGTTCGCTGTCGGTGAGGTCAGCGACAGCGCCAAGAACCTATTGAGCGCCACCGAGGCCGCTCTGCACGCGGGGGTGCGCCAGTGCGTTGCCGGCAACCGTATCGGCGACGTGTCAAACGCGATCCAGCGCGTGGCCGAGGACGCTGGGCTATCGGTTGTGCGCTCGCTGGTCGGGCATGGCGTCGGGAAAGATATGCACGAGGATCCGCAGGTCCCAAACTATGGAAGGCGCGGAAAGGGGGCCCTGCTCGAAGAGGGGATGGTGCTGGCGATCGAGCCGATGACGACCGCTGGTCGCGCCCCCGTTCGGGTGGCCAGCGACGGCTGGGCGATCTTCTCCCAGGACGATTCGCTGGCGGCTCACTTCGAGTTCACGGTGGCGATCACCGCACAGGAGCCGCGCATCCTCACGCCGTGGCATCTACCGGCCGCCCAGCGGGTCTCTGACAGCGATCCAGATCGACAAGCAGCCTCGGCGTAGAAGTTGGTAGCATGCGCTGTCCTGCCCGAATGCGCCCACAGGGCGTGTGAAGGTGAGACCACGAAGCGGTAGCGGCAGCCGTCCCGGCGGCCAGAGCCGCTTCGACGGGACCAGAGCCGAAAGGGAACATGAAGGTACGACCGTCGGTCAAGCCGATGTGCGAGAAGTGCAGGATCATCCGCCGTAACAAAACGGTGCTGGTGATCTGCCAGAACAAGCGCCACAAGCAGAGGCAGGGCTAGCAGCGATGGCACGCATCGCGGGTATAAACCTGCCCCTGAACAAGCGCTCGGAGATCGGGCTGACCTACATCTACGGCATCGGTCGTGCCACCTCGAACAAGCTGCTGGCCGAAGTCGACGTCAGCCCGAACACCTACATCCGCGATCTGACCGAGGACGAGGTCTCGCGCCTGCGCGACGCGATCGACCGCACCCTGACCGTCGAGGGGGATCTGCGCCGCGAGCGCTCACAGGACATCAAGCGCCTGCAGGAGATCGCCTGCTATCGCGGTCTTCGTCACCGTCGTGGACTGCCGGTCAGAGGGCAGAAGACCAAGACCAATGCGCGCACCCGCAAGGGGCCGAAGCGACTGCAGGTGGCGGGTAAGAAGAAGGTCAAGAAGTAATGGCCGCTCCAAAGCGCCCAGGACGCGGCAGGCGCCGCCAGAAGAAGAACGTCCCCGTGGGGCAGGCTCACATCAAGACGTCTTTCAACAACACGATCGTCTCGCTGACTGACACTCAGGGCAACGTCCTGGCCTGGGAGTCGGCCGGTGGAGCGGGCTTTAAGGGCTCGCGCAAGTCGACACCCTTCGCGGCGCAGGTCACCGCTGATGCGGCCGCGCGCAAGGGGATGGAGCAGGGACTGCAGAAGGTGGAGGTCTACGTCAAGGGTCCGGGGTCCGGGCGCGAGACGGCGATCCGCTCACTGCAGGCCGCCGGCCTCGAGGTCACCGGCGTCAAGGACGTCACTCCGCAAGCTCACAATGGCTGCCGCCCGCGCAAGCGTCGGCGTGTCTAGAACAACTTGATCGTAGAGAGCTAGGTAAATGGCAAGAGACACCAGTCCCCAGTGCAAGCAGTGCCGCCGCGAGGGGCAGAAGCTGTTCCTCAAGGGTGAGCGCTGCCTGACCGATAAGTGCGGCGTCGAGCGGCGCTCGTATCCGCCCGGTGAGCACGGGCGCGGACGCCAGAAGCAGAGCGAGTACCGGCTGCAGTTGCGCGAGAAGCAGAAGGCGCGACGCTACTACGGCGTGCTCGAGAAACAGTTTCACGGCTATTACGAGAAGGCTTCGCGCCAGCCCGGTATCACCGGCGAGAACCTGCTCGCACTGCTCGAGTGTCGCCTTGACAACGTGATGGTGCGCCTTGGCTTTGCCGCTTCGCGGCGCCAGGCCCGCCAGTTGATCAGGCATGGGCACTGGACCGTCAACGGTCGCCGGGTTGACATACCCAGCTACCAGGTGCGGCCCGGCGATGTGATCGCGATCAAAGCGGGAACCCCGGCTATGCAGGTGGTTAGGGACGCCACCGAGCTGACCGGGCAAATCCCAGCGTGGCTCCAGGCCGACCACGAGTCGCTCACGGCCAAGGTGCTTCGCAAGCCGGAGCGGCGAGAGGTGGCCGCGCCGGTGCAGGAGCAGCTCATCGTCGAGCTGTACTCGAAGTAGGCGCTCCCCGCGCCTCCGCCTCTACGGGTGGCGGCGCGCTCCAGGCGCGCTCGCGAAAGCGGCCGCGGCACCAGACCAACACGACGTAAGGACCCCGATGCTCGACTTCCAAATCCCCCGGATCACAAGCGAGTCCGCCGAGGACAGCCGCGGCACCTTCACGATCGAGCCGCTCGATCGCGGTTTCGGCTACACGTTCGGCAATTCGCTGCGGCGTGTGCTGCTCTCCTCGCTAGCTGGTGCCGCTGTCACCAGCGTGCGCATCGAGGGTGTCGCTCATGAGTTCTCAACCGTGCAAGGGGTCAAGGAGGACGTCACCGACATTGTGCTTAACCTCAAGGGGATCGTCTGCCGCATGCACTCCGACGCCTCCGAGGTCGAGGCGCCGCTGGTCGTGACCGGCCCCGGCGAGATCACCGCCAAGGATATCGACCTGCCCGCCGGCGTTGAGATCCTCAACCCCGAGGTGCACATCGCCACGCTCGAGAAGAAGACCAAGCTCGAGCTGTACATGACGATTGGCCGTGGGCGTGGCTACCGGCCTGCCGAGGAGAACAAGTCGGCCGACCAGCCGATCGGCGTGATCCCGATCGACTCGATCTTCTCGCCGGTCAGGCGGGTGGCCTACGCGGTCGAGCAGGCGCGCGTCGGGCAGAAGACGGACTTCGACAAGCTCACCCTCGACATCGAGACCGATGGTTCGATCGAGCCGCAGGCCGCACTGCGCGAGGCAGCCGAGCTGCTCATCTCACAGCTCGCGATCTTCACCGACGCCGACCGCATCCAGGAGTTGCGCGCGGCTCCGGGTGGCCAGCTCGACGGGCACGGGCTCGCAGTCGCCTCTGGCGGCGCCCCGGCCGCGTTGCAGGGCGAGGAGTGGAGCATCCTGATCGAGGAGCTCGAGCTCGGCGTGCGCTCCTACAACTGCCTCAAGCGGGCCGGTATCCAGACCGTCGGCGATTTGATCTCGAAGTCCGAGGCTGAGCTGAACGCGATCCCCAACTTCGGCAAGAAGTCGATCGACGAGGTAATCGAGACCCTCGAAGCACGCGGACTGCATCTGCGTCAAGACTAAGAGGTTGGCAGTCGGCCGTAGGCCGACGAGCCGAGGCCCTCTTCTGTCAAACTCTCACATCCGATGCGCCATCAAAAGACACGCAACAAGCTAAGCCGCGACTCCGCGCACCGCAAGGCGCTGCTCATGAACCTCACCAAGGAGGTGCTCGAGCACGAGCGGATCAAGACCAGCGAAGCCAAGGCCAAGGCGGTCAAGCCCGAGATCGAGAAGCTGATCACGCTGGCCAAGCGCGGCGACCTGCACGCTCGTCGCCAGGCGCTCTCGGCCCTCTCCCAGGACAAGTTCGCAGTGCACAAGCTGTTCGAGGAGGTCGCGCCTCGCTACGCCGAGAGGCCCGGCGGCTACACGCGCATCCTCAAGCTCGGGCCGCGTCGCTCCGACGCGACCGAGATGGTCTACCTAGAGCTCGTGTAGCGCGCGCGAGCGCGTGGTCTGCAAGCTCACCCTTCAGTACGACGGCGCCGGCTTCGCCGGCTGGGCGCGCCAGCCTGGTAAGCGCACCGTCGAAGCTGAGCTCGAGCGGGCGCTGCGAACGATCCTCGGCGAGTACGACCAGGAGGGCGATCCGCTCACGCTCACTGTCGCAGGGCGCACCGACAGCGGCGTGCACGCCTGGGGACAGGTCGCAAGCTACCGTCATGAGGCGGTTGACCCTCAGCGCCTGAATGCACTGCTCCCAGACGATCTGGCGGTGCTCGCAAGCGAGCCGGCGCGCGCGCAGTTCGACGCTCGCCGCGATGCGCTTAGCAGGACTTACTGCTACCGGCTGCTCGCCCGTCGTACGCGTGACGTGTTCGAGCGCGGGCGGGCGCTGTGGTGGCCGCGCTCGCTCGACCGTGACGCGCTGCACACCTGCGCGGGGCTCCTGCGGGGCACTCACGACTTCACCGCGTTCACGCCGACCGAGACCAAGCACGTGCGCTTCCAGCGCGACGTGCTTCGCGCCTACTGGTCCGGTCGCGGCGACGTGCTCGAGTTCTGGATCGAGGCGGACACGTTCATGAGACACATGAACAGGGTGCTGGTGGGGACGATGCTCGAGGTCGCCTCAGGTCGTAGCGGTGTCGAGGGGTTCGCGCTGTTGCTCGAGGGCAGGCCACGCTCGGACGCCGGGCCGACGGCGCCGGCGCATGGGCTCGCGCTCGCATCGGTCGCCTATTCGGACGCCTAAAAGCAAGCGCCAGCTCGGCTCTCACAGCCGGCGGCCGATCATCGTCGCTCGCGGGGGAGCGGCGGCCGCAGCGCCGCCTATGCTGAAGGCGATGCTCCAAGTGCTGCTGACCAACGACGACGGGATCGAAGCCGACGGGCTGCAAGCCCTGCGGCGCGCGCTGCTCGAGCTCGACGGAGTGCGCCTGGTCGTGATCGCACCCGATGGCAACCGCTCTGCGATGGCTCGCTCGATCACCACCCGGCGGCCGCTGTGGGTGGAGGAGGTGTCCTTTGCCGATGGAACCAGCGGTTATGCCACCGACGGGACGCCCGTTGACTGTGTACGGCTGGCGCGGCTCGGACTGGTCGAGGGGTTTGAGGCGCAGCTGGTGGTGGCAGGAATCAACCACGGCGCCAACCTGGGGGATGACATCACCTACTCGGGCACGGTTGCCGCGGCGCTTGAGGGGATCGTGCTGGGAGTGCCCGCGATAGCCGTCTCCCAGCAATCGCGCGGGCGCTCGCTTGACTTCCGCTTTGACGGCGGCTTTGACTTCGAGGTCGCCGCCCGCTTCGTGGCCAGGCTGGTCGAGCGACTTGAGGACGTGCCGATGCCGGCACGCACATTGCTCAACGTCAATGTTCCTGCAGGCGAGCCGACCGGAGTGGAGGTGGCGAGCCTTGGCCGGCGCATCTATCGCGACGAGTTGAAGGTCGCGCCGCACGAGGACGGCACGCCGCGTCGCCAGCGCTACTGGATCTACGGTTCCGATCCGGGCTTTCATGACGAGCCGGGGACAGATCTCGCCGCTGTGTCGGAGGGGCGGGTGGCGGTGACGCCGATCCACTTCGACCTGACCGACCGCCAGGGGATCGAGGCTCTGCGCCAGTTCGACCTGCACTCTCTGCTCGACCCCGTGGGCGAGCCGACCGGCAAGTGAGCGCCGCCCGGCCGTCCAAGCAGACGTTGGCGAGAGCGGGCGAGTTGCGCGAGCAGCTCGAGCATCACGCGCACCGCTACTACGTCCTCGACGATCCGGAGATCTCAGACGACGCTTACGACGCGCTGCTCGATGAGTTGCGCACTATCGAGCAGGAGTTCCCGGTGCTGCGCACACCCGACTCGCCCACCCAGCGCGTTGGTGGAGAGCCGGTCGGCAAGCTCGAGAAGGTCGAGCATCTCGAGCCGATGCTCTCGCTCGGCAATGTTCGCGGTGAGCAGGAGCTGCGGGCGTGGGTGGCGCGGATGAAGGCGCACCTGGGGCGCGAAGGGATCGTCGCCACCCGCTTTGAGTACGTGGTCGAGCCGAAGGTGGACGGGCTGGCGATCAGCCTGCTCTATCGCGATGGGGTGCTCGAGCGCGGCGCCACGCGCGGCAACGGTGAGATCGGCGAGGACGTCATCCACAATCTGCGCACGATCGGGCAGATCCCGCTGCATATCGAGGACGCGCCGCCGCTGCTCGAGGTCCGCGGTGAGGTATATATGTCGTTGAAGGACTTCGCTGCGCTGAACGAGCGCCGCGCCGAAGCGGGAGAGTCGACGTTCATGAACCCGCGCAACTCGGCTGCCGGCACGATCCGCCAGCTCGATCCCGCTCTTGCGGCCGAGCGGCCGCTGTCGATGTGGGCCTACCAGGTTGGCGTCGCCCCTGATCTCGCTTTCAAGACGCATTGGCAGGCGCTGCAGTGGCTGCGCGAGCATCGCTTCCCGGTCAACCGTGACGTTCAGCGTTTGACCAGCGAGCAGGAGGTGATCGAGCAGTGTCTGCGCTGGCAGCAGCGTCGCGGCGAGCTCGACTTCGAGATCGACGGGGTGGTGATCAAGATCTCAGACCTGCAACTGCAGCGGCGGCTCGGCTCGGTAGGGCGCGAGCCGCGCTGGGCGGTGGCCTGGAAGTTCCCGCCGACGACTGCCGTGACCACGCTGCAGGCTGTGATGTGGAATATCGGCAAGTTCGGCGACCTGCGGCCCTATGCCGTGCTCGAGCCGGTCGCTGTCGGCGGCGTGACGATCAAACTGGCGACCCTTCACAACGAGGAGGACATCGTCCGCAAGGACATCCGCGCCGGTGAGGAGGTGATTGTCCTACGTGCGGGCGATGTGATCCCGCAGGTGCTCTCGCCGGCCCCACACGTCGTCGAGCACAAAGATCGCCCACCGGTGACCAGACCGCCCTCGCGCTGTCCCAGCTGCTCGACGCCGACGATCAAGCCGCCCGACTCCGTCTTCACGGTCTGTCCCAATCGCGACTGTCCCGACCGCGTCTGGCATCTGCTCAAGCACTTCGTCGCTCGCTCAGCAATGGACATCGACGGGTTGGGAGAGAAGCAAGTCGCGCTGCTGCAAAAAGAGGGGCTCCTACAGAGTGCTGCCGACTTCTACCGCCTCTTAGAGCACCGCGAGCGGCTGTTGGCGATGGAGGGCTTCGGCGAGGTCTCGCTGACCAATCTGCTCGCCGCGATCGAGGCCTCCAAGCAGCGGTCGTTCGCGCGCGTTCTGTTCGCGCTGGGGATCGAGGAGGTCGGCGAGGTCACCGGACGCAACCTGGCGATGCGCTTTCGCGATGTCGACGCGCTGCTTGGCGCCGAGGCCGAGGAGATCGCGCAGACGCCGGGTATCGGCGAGAAGATGTCGCAGTCGATCGAGGCGCAACTGCACGACGAGCGGATGCTCTTACTGATCGAAGACCTGCGCGAGATCGGTCTGAACTTCGCCGAAGCCGGACCGGCCCCGACCAGCGGAGCGCTTTCAGGCAAGGTGTTCGTGCTGACCGGCACGCTGCCGACGCTGACGCGCGAGCAGGCCACCGAGCGCATTCAGGCCGCGGGCGGGCGTGTGACGAGCGCCGTCTCCAAGAAGACCGACTACCTGGTCGCAGGCGAGGCGTCGGGATCAAAGCTCGAGAAGGCCCGCCGGCTGCTCGTGCCAGTACTCGACGAGGCCAGCTTGCTTGACCTGCTCAGTAACGAGCGAGGCTGATCGCCATGCTGTCTTGGATCGTGTGCGCCTCGCCGGTTTCGATCCCGTCGTTGAAGAAGGCAAACGCCAGGATGTCTCCACTGATGCTCTGGCAGTAACCGGCCAGATTTGAGACGCCGTTGAGAGTCCCTGTCTTTGCTTGGCAGCGACCGCTGGCCGGCGTGCCGCGCATTCGTTCTGAGAGCGTGCCGGTATGGCCTGCCACCGCCAGGTCTGCCCGCAATGTGGTGCCGAGAGGGGTGTGGGCGAGCGCCGTTAGCAAGGTGACCACTTCGATCGGCGAGGTGTGGTCAGAGTGAGAGAGGCCCGAGCCGTCGATCAGGTATGGGTGGATGTGAAAGCGGGCGACGGTCTTGCGCACCACCGCCGCGCCGGCGGCGGTGGTCCCGGCGCCACCGTAGCGGGCCCCGAGATCCTTGATCAGCGTCTCGGCGAAGAAGTTGTCTGACGGCGGCAGCGTAAGGCCCAGAAGTTGCTTTAGGGTGGGCGACTTCACGCTTGCGATCACGCTGGCACCGGCCGGAGCCGTAGCCGCCGTGCCGCCGTGAACGGCGATGCCCTGCGCGCGCATCGCTCCGCGCAACTCGTAGGCGGCGTAGGCGGCCGGTGCATGGACGCCACGCTGGTTGCCGGTCTCGCCACGATTGAACGAGAGCGCGCTGAGGTTTCCTTCTAGTTCGGCATCCTGGCCGTAGCCGCTCGATGGATCTCCACGCAGGGAATCGAAAAACGATTCGTCGCCGTCGATATTGCCGCTGACGCTGCGGACGCCGGCTCGCTTCAGTTCAAGCGCCAATCGCGTGATCGTGGCGCCGACGCCGCCGTAGTGCAGGCCGACGAACAATGGGCTGCCGAAGGTCGGATCGCCGCCGCCGTGCAGGTACAGGTTGCCGATCCAATGGCCGCCGGGATCGAGATGGCCAACGCCGAGGATCGACGTGGAGAGCGTTTCCTGCGGTCCCATAAGCTCGAGCGCCGTCGTGGCCGTATAGAGCTTCTCCACGGACGCCGGTGGGTGTGCGACCGTCGAGCGCTCGGCAAACAGCGGGGTTCCGCTGCTGACGTCGTAGACGTAGGCGCCCGAGCCCGAGCCGGCGATCGCAAGCTCGTGGCTCAGCCGGCTGGTGAGCGCGCTCTGCGCACTGGACGCGGCGATAGCGCCTGGCGTGACGGACAGTGCCGCAATCGAAGTCGCCGCAAGCACGAGGCCGGCGAGCCGCCTAACAGTACGTAGAATCAAGGGACATGGGTGAGGTTGTGAAGTTGAAGGCCCCAAAGGGGTCCACGACCGGTGGAACACGCGCGAAGCGGAAGCGGAGCGCTCCGGCCAAGACATCGAGCAAGCATAAGCAGAGCCGCGACAAGACGGCGTTGGTTCTCGGCGGCGGCGGCTTCACCGGTGGTGTCTATGAGATCGGGGCGCTGCGTGCGCTCGACCTGCTCGCCGCTAATCGCACGATCAACCAGTTCGACGTCTACGTCGGCACCTCCGCCGGCGCGTTCGTCGCTTCGCTGTGCGCCAACGGGGTGACCCCGGAGGAGATGATGCGAGTCGTCACCCACCAGGGGCCGCAAGCCTTCCGCGACATCGATCTCGGCGACCTGCTGCAGTTGAACCTGCTTGGCTTCGCGCGCACCGGGGTGCGGCTGCCGCTGCGCTTCGCCTCGCTTGCTCGTCAGCTCGTGCCCCAAATCGGGCAGGTGTCCTTCATCGACTTCGTGCTCGGGTTGGCCGAAGTGCTGCCGAGCGGCGCCTACACCGGCGCCGGCATCGAACGCTACCTGCGCAAGGTGCTCGCCCAGGACGGGCGCAGCGACGATTTCCGTGCGCTCGAGCGCGAGCTCTACCTTGTGGCCACCGACCTGGATACCTGCGAGCGCATCGTCTTTGGTGCCGACGGTTACGACGATGTGCGCATCTCCCGGGCGGTGCGCGCCTCCGGGGCACTGCCGATGGTCTACGCGCCTGTAAAAGTCGGCGATCGTGAGCTGATCGATGGCGGGATCGTCTCCACCACCAATCTCGATATCGCGGTTGAGGCCGGCGCGCAGTTGATCATCGTCATCAATCCCGTCGTTCCCTATGTCGGTGAGCGCGACGAGGACGGAGTGCCCCTGGCTGGGAGCTCCACGCGACGGATATCCGACCGCGGCTTCTCGAAGATCGGCTACCAGGCCTTCAAGCTGCTGGCTCATCGTCGGCTGCACGAGCTGGCGGGGATGTGGGAGGAGCGCTATCCGGGCGTGGACATCGTGTTGATTGAGCCCGAGCCGACCGACGAGTTGATGTTCGAGACCTCGATCATGAGCTTCTCCTCGCGCATCGAGATCGCCCGTCACGGGTTCCAGTCGGTGACCTATCACCTGGCCGAGCAATTCGATCGTTACAGCGAGATCTGGGCGCGACACGGAGTCGAGATCTCCGAGCGGCGCGTGCGCAGGGTGGTCAACCACTTCGAGGCCGAGGAAGAGCAGGTCGGCGCCTGGCGCAAAATCCTCGAGGGCACCACGGGTGCGCTGCTGCGCCAATCCGGCTCGGGTTGAGCCAGCCATCCCGGCGTCGGAGCCCGTCCGGCGCGCCGAGCCTAGGCAAGTGCGCGCTCGAGCGCGCTGAGCAGACGGGTCGAGGCCGCCTCGTCGTGGATCGCTATGCGCACATGGCGAGACTCGCCGAGCGCCGAGCCGCTGGCCACGATCACGCCGGCTCGCTCTAGGCGTCCCGCAAGCTCCTCGCCATCGAAGGTTGGGTGGGCGACCCAAAGGAAGTTGGCTTGGCTGTCGGTGACATCGAACTGGAGTTGGCGCAGCGCCGCGGTCAGGCGCTCGCGCTCGCGGGCAACCCTGCGCACTCGCTTTGCCACGAGCTCCGAGCCGCGGCGCAGCGACTCGAGCGCTCCTGCCTGTGAGATCTCGCTGACGCCGAGGTCGGGCTCGAGCTCGGCCAGCAGTTGCTCAGTGCCGGGGGGGCCGATCGCGTAGCCGCAGCGCAGACCTGCAAGGCCCCAGGCCTTGGAGAAGCTGCGGAAGATCAGCAGCTGCTGGTAGCGCTCCAGTAGCTCAAGCGAAGAGTCGGTCGGTTGGGCGTCGGCGAACTCGACCAGCGACTCGTCCAGCAGCACCACGACGCCCTCGGGCAAGCCCGCAAGCAGGCGCTCAAGCTCGGTGCTTGCAATCAGCTCGCCGGTCGGGTCGTTGGGGCTTGCCAGTGCGATCACGCGCGTGTCGTGCTGGCCGACCGCGGCCAACAGCTCGTCCACGCCTCCGGTGACAGGGACCGCCTGACCGTGGGCGCGCCGGGCCATAATCGGGTAGAGCGGGTAGGAAGGCCAGGAGGTCAGCAGCACCTGTCCCGGTGCGATTAGGGCGCGCGTGGCGGCGCTGAGCAACTCGGCGGAGCCGTTGCCGACGATCAGCCGGCCAGAGCTCACACCGTATCGCTCGGCAAGTGTCGTGCGCAGCTGCGACCCGCGCATGTGCGGGTAGCGCTGCATGCCGCGGCGGGCGACGAACGTGATCGCGCTGACGATCTCCGGATGTGGCAGCTCCGGCCAGGTCGTCTGCGAGAGGTCGAGCGTCTGTACGGTTGTCAGCGCCTTGCGCCTGCGCTCGGCGGCATCCTCGCGCAAGCCGGCGTTGACCTCCTCCTCGGAGAGACCCTCGAACTGCTTGTAGTAGTCCAGCAGCCCCATAGGCTCCTCAGTCTTGCAGTTTGTGCTGAGCGCTCACTTGCTGCCGGTACCGGGCGTTGAGCTCGAGCCGGGACCGTGGATAACGACGAACCAGAACGAGAACGCCGCGGCGCAGACGGCGGCGGTGACGGCGAAGATGCGGCCGAGCGCGCCCGAGCGCTGATCATAGCCTGCCGCGCGGCGGACGAGGATCCAGGCATTGTCGAGTCGGCGCAGGATCATCAAGGCGCCGAACAGCAGCACGAACAACGCCGCGATTGCCAGCACGATGCCCAGGAAGACGCCGCCGGTGACATAAGTGGACTCAGCGCCTACCCACAGACACGCCACCGGGATCGGGCCCCAGCAAAGCAGGCTGCCCACGATCATTGCCACGAACAGCAAGTTCGCCAGTCCGCGATCGATCCTTTGGCGCTTTCTGCTTCCTCGCTCTGGCAGCGCGCGGAAGCGCACCGGTGCGGTGCCAGGCCGCCTGCCGACGAACAGGCCGCCATTGTCGCTTGGGTCAGTACGCATTCGCTGGAGTCAGATCCTCGCAGAAGGGGCTTAGCCGGCGTAAAGCGAGTCGAGGACGTCGGCGTACTTCTCGGCGACCACGTTGCGCTTGACCTTCAGGGTCGGCGTCAGCTCGCCCGTCTCCTGGGTCAGATCCTGAGGCAGGATCGCAAAGCGCTTGACCTGCTCGACCGGGGCGTAGTGGCGGTTTGCGCGCTCGACCTGCTCGGCGATCATCTCCCTGACTCGCGGCTCGTCGCATAGCTTGGAGGTGTCCGCGGGGAGGTTGTGCTCGTTGGCGTAGGTGGCGATCTCTTCCTCATCGAGTGTGACCAGTACGACTGGGTAAGGGCGCTGGTCGCCATGCATGACCGCCTGGGAGATCCAGCGACACTGCTTGAGGTCGTTCTCGAGGTTGGCCGGGGTGATGTTCTTGCCGCCGGCGGTGATGATGATGTCCTTCTTGCGGCCAGTGATTGAGAGGTAACCGTCCTCGTCAAGCGAGCCGAGGTCGCCGGTGTGAAGCCAGCCGTCCTCGACTGAGCCGAAGCTGGCGTCGGCGTTTTTGTAGTAGCCCTGGAAGATGTTCGGTCCCTTGATCAGCACCTCGCCATCGTCGGCGATCTTGATCTCGACGCCGGGGAATGGCCTGCCCACGGTGCCGAACTTGTGGTCCTCGATCGTGCATACCGTCGCCGCGGTTGCGCTCTCGGTCATTCCGTAGCCCTCGAGCACGGGGACGCCGGCGGCCCAGAAGAATTCGAGGATCTCCTTGGCGATCGGCGCGGCGCCGCTGACGGCGTGACGAACGTTGCCGCCGAAGATCGCGCGCACGTTCTTGAACAGCTTCTCGTCGGCCTCTTGGAACGGAGCCATCAGCTCGGGCGGAACCTCTTCGCCTTGGGATTGCATGTCGCGCACCTTCACGCCCAGCTCGATCGCCTTGGCGGCGTGCTCCTGCTCCTCGGCCGGCTGGGATTGCAGAGCGGCGTTTGCCAGCGTGTAGATCTTCTCGAAGATACGCGGCACCGATGGGAGATAGGTCGGTTTGACCTCCATCAGCTCGGCGACGATCTGCTTAGTATCGCCGCCGAAGTAGGCGATCGTTGTGCCCAGATCGAACGTCGCCAGCTGGATCAGCAGCGCGAAAGCGTGGGCGAGCGGCAGATACAGGTAGATGACCTCATCGCCCTGGATCTCGCCGGCCTCGCCGACCCTGTCGACGATCGCGCTGTAGTTGCCGTGGCTGAGCACACAGCCCTTGGGCGGGCCGGTGGTGCCGGAGGTGTAGATGAAGGTGAACGGGTCCTCAGGCTTGACCGCTTGCTGGCGTGCCGTCAGCTCGGCGGGCTGGCGGGTGCGGCCGCGCTCGCGGACCTCGTCAAGCGTGGTCGTCGGCATAGCCGGCTCGCCGGCGGGGGCGTCCATCACGATCACCGTCTGTAGCTCCGGGATCCGGTCGCGCACGGCCGCGAGCTTTGCCAGCTGGGCGTCGTCCTCGCAGAAGATCGCAGTTGCGCCGGAGTCGGAGATCACCCATTGGCACTCTCCGGGCGAGTTGGTCTGATAGATCGGAACAACGACCGCGCCCACGGCCGTGATCGCCATGTCGGCGTAGGACCACTCGGGGCGGGTGTTGGCGAGGATGCAGACGCGATCGCCCGGCTGGACGCCGAGGTCGATTAGGCCGAGGCCGATCTCCTGCACGATCTCCGCCATCTGGCTGTAGCTGACCTCGTGCCAGGTGCCGTCGCGCTTGTACTTCACCGCGACGTGATCAGGATGCTCTGCCGCCGAGCGAGAAATCAGATCGGCGATCGTGTGTGAGCCCGTAATTGGCTCTGTTGCGCTGGCCTCCATAACGGACTCTCCTCCTCGATGACCCGGCTGAATTTGGCTGCGTTGCCAGGAATCTTAGGAGGTTTGTCCGAAGGCGGCCACACACAGCGGGCTACGGACGTTTACGGGACCGCGCCTAGCTCTTGGCGCTCGCCATACCCGGCGGCGCGGACGGCTGGCGCACACTTGCCAAGAACAGGCTCTTGTCGATCTTGCCCTGGAAGATCGGGACGCCGTTCTCCAGGCACTTGGACAGCACTTCTCTACGCCCCAGGCCGGCTTCGCGCGCGAGCTCAGTGGGGGTGAGGTGATTGGACATCGGTAGGTCCTCCTGTCGCTGTGGGTCGACTGCCCTACGTATACATCCGCTCACGGACGCACTCAAGGGTGCTTTCCCGCGCTGAGCGGTGAATATGCCTGGACCGTGGAAAACCCGTCTAGATTGGGTTCGGCACGTCGATGAAGACATGCTCGACGCCGAAGCGCTCGGCCAAGTGCTCGCCCAGACGCTTGACGCCGAACGTCTCGGTCGCATAGTGGCCGGCGGCGATGAAGTGGATGTTGCTCTCGCGCGATTGGGTCATCACACGCTCAGCCGGCTCGCCGGTCAGGAAGGCGTCCGCCCCGGCGGCGATCGCCTCGTCGAGATGGGAGGCGCCGGCACCGGAGACAATCGCGAGCGTGCGGACGCGGGTTAGGCCCGTGTCGAAAGTGAGGGGGGTTCGGGCTGTCAGCTGCGCGACGCGCGTGTTGAGGTCGGCGGGATCGAGGCCAACGCCGGCGAAGCGCGCGAGCACCCCGATCGACTCGCCCTCGTGGCGCGCGAAGGGGGTGTGCGTCTCGGCACCGAGGCCGGCGGCGATCAGGGCGTTGTTGCCGAGAGTCGGGTGGGCGTCGAGCGGGAGGTGGTAGGCCGCGAGGCTTGCGTCGGCGTCGAAGAGGAGCTGCAGGCGGCGCTTCATCGGAGGATCGATGGGGGAGGGTTTGCCGCCCCAGAAGAGGCCGTGGTGGACAAGGATCAGATCGGCCTCGGCGGTCAGCGCCCGCTCGAACAGCTCGGCGCTCGCGCTGACGCCGGTGGCGAGCTTTGTGACGGTGGGCCTGCCCGGGACCTGCAGGCCGTTGGGGCAGTAGTCGCGGAAGCGGTGAGGTTCGAGCAGCGTGTCCAGCTCGGCTATCAGGTCGGTCAGGGGGGTCGGCATTCGGCGAGGGTAGCGGGCAGGTGCGATGGTGGGAGGCCGGGCGCGGTGGCGGCTTGTGGGATACTTGGCGTGCGTCGGGGCGTGGCGCAGCCTGGTAGCGCGCACCGTTCGGGTCGGTGAGGTCCCCGGTTCAAATCCGGGCGCCCCGATTGGTTAGAGTTTGGCGAAGGTCAGCAATGGCGAGCGAACCGCCGAAGCCGCGCGCAGGGTCTTCCCCGGTCGACGCATGCACCGACCGGGAAAGACATGAATTGGTGAGTACAGGATTCACTGCATGGCTACACGAATAATTACTGGCTAGGGGCACAAGCTGTAAGCCCGTATGGGTGTGCCAGGTTGGCGAAGTTGGTGAAGGTCTTTTCGTTGAGCACTACCGGGTTGCCCTTCACCTGGTTGAGATCTGTTTGGGCTACGTCGAGCATGTTGGCGATGTTGGTCTGATCGCTGGATGGTGCGGCGAGGGCTCGTATCCCGTCGATTTGCTTCTGGACGGTCGGAGCGAACGTGTCTGCCACGTAGGCCTTGAACTTCGCTTCGCTGGGCTGCTTGCCGAGGGCCTTTTCGGCGGCGGCGAGGGTCTGGTTGCCCTGTTGGCAGATCGCGTTGCCCTGTGCCAGGAACTCTGGCTTGGAGAGCGCCGCTGTCGTGGAGGCACTGGTGGTTTTGCTGGCGCTGCCACAACCCGCGGCTATCAGCCCGACGGTCAGCGTGGCCGCGACCGCGATGACTCTGGGCACCCGGCGGTTGGGGAAGGGCAGGAGTGCGGCAATGCGACGATTTGGCATGGGTCTTCCTTTCTGAAGGCCGCCGGGATCGGTAGTGGTTGCAGGCAACGTATGTCGATCAGTGCGTTCTGTCGTCAGCCGGCCGGTCGATCCCGGCTCGTTCGCCGGGACGGTCTGCCAGAGCGGTTCTCTCCTCCTCGAGGATGAGGACGGATCGTCGTCAGTGAGGACGCCCCAGCCCCAGCGCGGCGCTACTTTTGCGGACATGCTCCTCCGCGCGCGTGGCCCCTCCGGCCGTTTCCCCCGCTTCGATCCTGTGCGGGTCGACGAGCTGGTGGGGCTGGCGTTGCTGCTTGCAATGGAGCTTCAGGTCTGGCTGGGCTCGCATGTCAATCAGCGGGCAGCCGAGGCGCTCGCGGCGGTGGCGATCTCCGCGGCTGTGATGGTCCGCCGCCGCTGGCCTTTCGCGGCGCTGCTCGTGGTCTTCGTCGCCGTCCCCGCACAGGATGCGCTTGGCGGCAGGCTGACCCAGAGCAATCCGAGCGCGATCCTGGCGCTGATCTTGGTCTTCTACGGCGCCGGGGCTTTCCTAGAAACTCGGCGCGCCTGCCTGGCGTTGGTGGTTGTGCTCTTGGGCTCCTGCCTCAGCGTCATGATCGAGACGGGGCAATTCTCCGATTTCCTCTTCACAGGGACTTTCCTGGTGGCGCTGCCGTGGGGCACCGGTCGGTTCTTGCGTGAGCGCGGCATTCGCGAACGAGCACATCGGGAACGCGCCGAGCAGCTCGACGCGGTGCGCGAGCAGCGCGCCAGCACAGCAGCCAGCGGTGAGCGGGCAAGGATCGCGCGGGAGCTGCACGACGTGATCGCCCACAGCGTGTCGGTGATGGTGATCCAGGCCGCGGGCGCACGCACGGTGATGGACTCTGAGCCAGACCGAGCAGATGCCTCGCTGCGCTCGGTCGAGCGCGCCGGGCGCGAGGCCTTGGCCGAGATGCGCAGGCTCCTGGGCGCGCTTGATGGCGGTCGCGACCCGCGCGCTCTGGCACCACAGCCGGGGCTCGCAGATATCGAGGATCTGCTCGCCCGCACGCGCGCGGCCGGTCTCACTACCGATCTGCTCGTGGAGGGCGCTGCGGCGCCGCTTTCGCCGGCGCTTGACCTGTGCGCATATCGGATCGTCCAAGAGGCCCTCACCAACGCGATCAAGCACGCCGGTCCGGCCAGCGCCGAGGTGCGCGTGCGCTGGGAGTGCGACGCGCTCGAGCTCGAGGTCATCGACGACGGGTGCGGCCCGGCTGCTGAGAATGGTTTCTCGGGCGGACACGGCATCGCCGGCATGCGCGAGCGGGCCGCACTCCACGGCGGGAGCATCCAGGCCGGCGCCGGCTCGGGTCGTGGGTTCGCGGTGCGGGCGCGACTCCCGCTTGTCCAGGAACAGGTCCAATGATGGGCCCTGCGCGACGAACGGGTCCAACGATGGGTCTCACACGAGGAGCAAGTCCAATGTCGGGTCCTGCGTGGGGAGGAGGTCCAATCAGGACCCTGCGCGAGCGCCTGGCGCATGTCGATCGCGAGCGCATCGATGTGCTCGTGGCGCTTGTGCTCCTGATCTGGATCGAGCTCGAATGCCTGCTCGACGGCACCGTCCGGGATTCGCGTCTGCCGCTGACGATGGCCGCGGCCGCGCTCCTCGTCGCGCCGGTTGCTGTGCGCCGTCGCCAGCCTGCAGCCGCGCTCCTCTTTGCCTCGGCGGTCATGACGATCCAGGCGTTGCTGGGCAATTGGCTTGGCGTCTTGAGCGGCGTCAGCATGATGCTTGCCTTGGCCATGCTTGCCTACGGCGTCGGTGCGTGGCTTGACTTGCGCCGTGGCCTGCAAGCGCTTGCCCTCGGTGTCGCTGCATTCAGTGGCTTCGTCCTCTTGGCCGAACCGAGCGCCTCGAGTGCGGCCGGCTCGGAGCTGTTCGCGCTAGTCGTGGTGTTTGCCGCTCCGTGGTTCGTCGGCC
>DASTPN010000005.1:0-6842 GCA_035719985.1 Solirubrobacteraceae bacterium
CGCGAGGAGCACGAGATCGTGCCGCGGATAGAGCGCTGGCGCGAGCTCTCGACTTTGATCAAGACCTACATCGATGTGCTGCCGCAGCTCGTGGACGAACGCTCGCGCATCCACACCACATTCCTGCAAGCGGGAGCGCAAACGGGCCGCCTGGCGTCCACTAACCCGAACATGCAAAACGTCCCGATTCGTACCGAGCTCGGCCGCGAGATCCGAGGTTGTTTCGAGGGGGAGGAAGAGAAGCTGTTGATCTCTGCCGACTATTCGCAGATCGAGCTGCGCGTGCTCGCCCACGCCGCCGCCGAGCCGGTGTTGGAGGCGATCTTCGAGCGCGGCGAGGACGTACACACCGCCACGGCTTCGCAGGTATTTGAGGTCTCCGCCGAGGAAATCGATCCGGGAATGCGCTCGAAGGCGAAGATGATCAACTACGGGATCGTCTACGGGCTCTCCGACTACGGTCTAGCCGATCGGCTGAACATTCCCCTGGAGGAGGCGAAAACGTTCATCGACGCCTACCTGCAGCGCTTTCCGCGCGTGGCGGCATTCATCGCCGAGACGATCGAGTCCGCCAAGGAGGAGGGGTATGTCAAGACGCTGTGGGGGAGACGGCGGCAGATCCCGGAGTTGCGTGCCCGCAACTACCAGGTGCGCTCGCTGGGCGAGCGGCTAGCCGTCAACACTGTGATCCAAGGGACGGCGGCGGACGTGATCAAGTTGGCGATGGTGCGCTGCCACGATGCGCTGCGCGAGGGCGGCTTCGAGACGAAGCTGATCCTGACGATCCACGACGAGCTGCTGTTCGAGGCGCCGCCCGCGGAGGTCGATTCCGCACGCGTGCTGATCGAGGAGGAGATGTGCGGGGTCTGGGAGCACCAACCGCCGATGGCGGTTGACATCGGCGCCGGTCAGAACTGGTTGGAGGCGAAGTGACGCGGACGCTGGCGATCGTCTTGACGGCGGTCGCGGGGGTACTCGTCGGTATCCAGGCGCCGGTCAATTCGCGCTTGGGCAGGACGATCGGCAGCGTGCAGGCCGCGACCTTCTCCTTCGTAGTCGGTACGGTCGCGCTGGCGCTGGTGGCCACCCTCTTCTACGGCGGCCTCGGCAGCTTCGGGCACGCCCCCAAAGCGCCGGCCTGGGCTTGGATCGGCGGATTGCTCGGCGCCACCTACGTGACGGTGGCGATCCTGACGGTGCGCACGCTCGGTGTAAGCGGCCTAACGGCGCTTGTGATCTGCGGCCAGCTGACGGCCGCCGTTGTGATTGACCGCTTCGGACTGTTTGGGATCGCCAAGCAGTCGATCGGCCTCACGCGGATTGCGGGGCTGGTGTTGCTTGTGGCTGGCGCGTTGCTGGTCGTGCGCCGCTAGCTGCGCCCTAATTGCCGCCCAGCTCTTTGTAAGCCTCGCCGAGCAGGCGCACTCCCTGCTCGATCGCCGGCTCAGCCAAGCACGCGTAGCCAAGCAGGATGCCCGCCTCGCCTCCCGGACGGAAGCGGTGCAGCGACAGCGGCTCGGCCCCGATCCCGCGCTGTGCGCCGGCTCGCAGCAGCTCGGCCTCGCTGATGCCATTGGGCAGACGCACCAGCTCAAACAGGCCGGCGTCGGCGCCGTCCGGCTCGCACTCCGGCAACCAGCGTGAAAGCGCTTCTAGAAGCACTTCGCGCCGCCGCTGGTAGCGCAGCCGCGTGCGGCGCACGTGGCGGTCGAGTTCCCCGCGAGTAATGAAATCCCCGAGCGCGAGCTGGCCGAGCACCTCTGAGCCGCAGTCCTCGATCGTCTTGGCCGCCGTCAGCTGCCAGGTCAGCCACGAGGGCACGAGCATCCAGCCGAGGCGCATCGCCGGAGCCAGACGCTTGCTGGCCGAGCCGATGTAGACGACGCGTTCGGGTGCCAGGCCCTGGATCGCGCCGACCGCGACTCGGTCGTAGCGGTACTCGGCGTCGTAGTCGTCCTCGACGATCAGGCGATCCTCGCCGGCCCACTCGATCAGGGCGGCGCGCCGCTCCGGAGCGAGGATCGCGCCGGTCGGGAACTGGTGCGCTGGAGTGAGCAAAACGGCCTCGGCGTTGGCGCGTGCCAGCTTCTCCACGCGTATGCCGCCCTCGTCGAGGGGGATCGGGACTACTTCGATTCCGGCGCCTTCGAGGATCAGCCGATGCAGGTGCCAGCCGGGGTCCTCGACGGCCATGCGCTCGACGCCGCCCTGGCGCAGCGACCGGCACAGCAGCGAGAAGCCCTGCATGAAGCCAGTGCAAACGATCATGTGCTCGGGGTCGGCGTCGACACCGCGCGTGCGCCCGAGATACAGGGTCAGCGCTTCGCGCAGCGCCGGGGCCCCGCGCGGGTCGCCGTAGCCGAGCGCTTGCAGCGAGGAGTCGCGCAGCGCCGAGCGCAGCGAGCGCAACCACGCCTCGCGCGGGAAGCCGGCGAGGTCGGGCTGGCCGGGATGGAAGTGGTACGGGAAGCGCTGCAGCAGCGAACGGGCGCGCGGTCGCTCGCTGGCCGCGCGCACCGTCGTCGCCACCCTGACGGGCGCGCCCTGGCTCATCGTCAGGTAGCCCTCGGCCGCGAGCTGGCCGTAGGCCTCGCTGACCACTCCGCGCGAGAGGCCCAGCTCGCTTGCCAGCCCACGCGTGGACGGTAGTTGTGTGCCGGCTGGCAGGCGCCCGGCGCGGATCTGCCCACGCAGCGATCGCTCGATCTGCTCGTGCAGGGGTCTGGTGTCCTCGCGCTGCAGCTCGATCAGCAGGTCTGCACCGGTCCCGACAACTGGCACTCTGGAAGACGTCATCACTGGAACTTTATCTTGAGCCAGTAGCGGCGTAGCCTGATTTTCAACGTGTGGTCGTACCAGCCCCAACCGGCCCGTCAGCCGCCCAAGGAGACAAGAGATGAGCGCATACGCAGGCAGCAACGGCAAATCGCAGATCACGATCGTGGGAGCTGGCATCGCCGGTATGGTGGCTGCCATCGCCTGTGCCGAGGAAGGCGTGCGTGTGCAACTGCTGGAGGCCCACGAGCAGGTCGGCGGCCGCGGGCGCAGCACCGACGGGCCGTACAAGGCCAACCTTGGGCCGCATGCGATGTACAAGGACGGCCACTTCTGGCGCTGGATGCGCGAGCGCAAAGTGCTCCCCGCCTACACCAACGCGCGGCTGACGGGGGTGCGCCTGCGCATGGCCGGCGCGCTGCGGCGCACGCCGCCGCTGGCAGCGCTGCCGACCGTCATGCGCCTGCGCGGCCGCGAAGCACCGCTGGGCATGGACTTCCGCAGCTGGGCGACAGAGCACACCGACGAGCAGACCGCTGCGATGCTCTGCTCCGCGGCCGGTGTGTTCACCTTCTACCACGACCCGGGCGGGCTCTCAGCCGCATTCGTGTGGCCGCGGATGGTGCGTCTGCTGCTGACGGTCCCCTCGATTGTCAGCTACCCCGTAGCCGGCTGGAGCACCCTGATCGAGGTGCTGGAGCGGCGTGTGCGCGAGCTCGACGTCTCGATCCAGACCGGCAGCCGCGTCAAGGAGCTGCCCTCGGGCGGGCCCGTGATCATCGCCACCGAGCTCGCGCATGCGCGCGAGCTGCTCGGCGAAGACGACCTGGCCTGGAAGAGCGGCAACACCGTCTGCCTGGACCTGGGTGTGCGTCACCGTCGCGGTGACCCCACGATCGTCTCCGACCTGGACGAGTCCGGCTGGGTCGGTCGCTACTCCGGCGCCAATCCCACGATCGCGCCCGACGGCGAGGAGCTGGTCCAGGCGCAGATGCCGATTCGCGAGGGCGAGAGCGCCGACCAGGCGGCTCGCCGGCTGGAGCGGTTGCTGGACGTCAGCATCGAGGATTGGCGCGCTCGTGAGACCTGGCGGCGCAGGCAGGTGATGGACGGGCGCTCGGGCGCGCTCGACTTGCCCGGATCCAGCTGGCGCGACCGCCCCGCCGTCGACCGCGGTGATGGCGTGTTCCTGGCCGGCGACATGGTCGCCGCCGAGGGGATGCTCGCCGAGGTCTCGTGGGCCAGCGGCGTTGAGGCCGCCCGCCTGGCCGTGCAGGCGGCCAAGAGGACCCGCCCGCAACTGCGCGAGGTGGCGTGAGCGCCCGTCCCGGCGCGCACCCTGTACCGGGCCGGCGTCCACCGGCCGCGTTGCCGTTGGCGCGCCTGGCTGCGCGCACCGCGCCCGCCGGTGCGCGCACGATCGCGGCGGCGCCGCGGACCGGCACGACCGCTGAGGTCGCCGAGCGCAAGCGCACGCTACTGACTACCTTCCGCCGCAGCGGCGTCCCCGTCTCGACGCCCGTCTGGGCGGCCGAGGCCGGCGGGCGCTTCTACGTCCGCAGTGAGCGCACGGCGGGAAAGGTCAAGCGGCTGCGCAACGACTCGCGCGTCCTGATCGCCCCATGCACTGTGCGGGGCAGGCCGCTCGGGGCGCCGCTTGAGGCGCGATCGAGCGTTGTGCCAGAGGATCGCGAGCAGATTGCCGAGCAGGCGCTCGTACGCCGCTACGGACTTGGGCGCGCACTGTTCGAGTGGACGTTCGACCGGCTACGAATAGACATGTGTTACCTGGAGATCGTCCCGGGCCCCTGGGAGGGCTCTGGGTAGGTCGCTGTCGGATGGGGCCGGTAAGGCCCGCTCAGGCAGCGCTTGTCGCCAGCGCGCGCCCGGGCTTGACCGTGGTCCCGCGCGCCGTGTCGCCGCCGGCGAACCGTGGCGGCGCGATCTCGAGGTAGTTGTTGAACGCCCATGCGCAGAAGCGCTCGTTGGTCATCGCCTTGGACATAGCCGTGATCGCCGGGGTGGGTGTCAGCTGCCCGACGGCGCGCTGGGTGTTCAGCAGCCAGCGGAACTTGCGCTCGTGCGCGTCTGAGAAGGCTCCGTAGCGCGCCAGCGCTTGCTCCGGAGTCGCCTCGCCTGCCAGCGCGCTGCGTAGCTCGCGGCCGCAGGCCAAGCCGAAATACAGGGCGGTGCGGATTCCCTCCGCGGTCAGCGGCAAGCAGTGGCCGGCGGAGTCGCCGACGAAGTAGATCCCGTCCTCGACCGCGGGGCGCAGCTGGTGGGGGATCCAGTTGCCCTGATAGCCCTCGGGCGCCAGCCCGAGGTCCCCGGCCAAGCGCACGGTCGGCTCCTTGACGTGACGGCTCGGCCAGAACGAACCGACGCCCACGCGCAGCTCGTCGTGGGCGGGAAAGCTCCAGCCGTAGCCGGCGCGGGCGTACTTCGGGTCGATCCACAGCTCGAGCTCCTCGCCGCGGCCGCCCGGATGCACCTCGAGGCCACGTGAGAGACGGGCATTCGGCGGCTGGATCGTGGAGCGGTTGGAGAGCACCCGTCGCCAGCCGAGTGCATCGACGACATACGGGGCGGTTAGCTCGCCGCGGTCGGTTTGCACGACCTGGCCCTCGCGGCCGGTCACGGTCGCGGTCTCAAAGCTCGTCTGCGAGCGGTCGGACTGCCCCCACAGCAGCGCGCACAACTCGCGGTAGTCGAAGGTCGAGAACGTCCACGGCAATCGCCAGCGGCGCGTACGGCCGAAGCGCGTGTGCACGACCAGCTCATCGAAGGTCTGGCGCAGCGATGCCTGTAGATCGAGGGCGTGCAGCCAGTCGGTCGGTATCCCGCAGGCGGAGGTCTGCCGCTCGCCGATCTCGTAGCGGTCGACCACTAGCACGCGCGCGCCGCTGCAGGCCAGCTCGCGCGCGACCGCCAGGCCCGCGAAGGAGGCACCGCAGACGAGCACGTCACAGTCGCGCTGAAGCGGAATGCGCTCGGCACCGCGCTTGGTCGCTCTCACGGGCATACGGCAGCCAATGATATGCCTGCGCTACGCTTCGCCCGGTGGAGACCTTGATCGAGAACAGTGCCGCCCACATCGTGGACGGCTCCAAAGGGCTGCTGCTCGAAATCGACGGGCAGATAGTTCCCAACTACGACGCGACGATGCAGCCCTTCGAGGAGGGCGAGGTAGTCACCGGCAACGTCGTGCGCATCGACAAGGACGAGGTCCTGGTGGACATCGGCTACAAGTCCGAGGGCGTCATTCCCGCCAACGAGCTTTCGATCCGCAAGTCGGTCGATCCGCACGACGAGGTGCAGCTGGGCGAGGAGGTCGACGCGATGGTCCTCACCAAGGAGGACCAGGACGGCCGCCTGATCATGTCCAAGAAGCGCGCCCGCTTTGAGAAGGCGTGGCGCCGGATCGAGGGTGCAGCCGAGTCCGGCGAGCCGGTGATCGGCTCGGTCATCGAGGTCGTCAAGGGCGGACTGATCATCGACCTCGGAGTGCGCGGCTTCCTGCCCGCCTCGCTGGTGGACATTCGCCGCGTCCCCAACCTCGACGAGTATCTCGGCACGCAGATCGAGACGAAGGTGATCGAGCTCAACCGCTCGCGCAACAACGTCGTGCTCTCGCGCCGCGCCGTGCTCGAGGAGGAGCGCAAGGAGGTGCGCCAGCAGATCCTCGACCGCCTGCAGCCGGGGCTGGTCGTGGAGGGGCAGATCTCCAACATCGTCGACTTCGGCGCCTTCGTCGACCTCGATGGGATCGACGGTCTGATCCACATCTCAGAGCTTTCCTGGTCGCACGTCAACCATCCCTCAGAGATCCTCAACATCGGCGACACCGTCAGCGTCAAGGTGCTCGACATCGACCGCCAGCGCCAGCGGATCAGCCTCGGTCTCAAGCAGACCCAGGAGGATCCGTGGCAGCGCGTCGTCGACACCTACAACATCGGTGACGAGCTCGAGGGCACGGTCACCAAGGTGGTCACCTGTGGCGCCTTCGTCGAGATCCTCGATGGCGTTGAGGGCCTGGTTCACATCTCCGAGCTGGCTCAGCATCACGT
>DASTPN010000006.1:0-12245 GCA_035719985.1 Solirubrobacteraceae bacterium
ATCACCACAGAAGCGACCAGCCCATCCGGCAAGGTCGTGACGTACAGCGTCGAAGCCAGCGACCCAGACGCGCTGGTCAAGACCTTGAGCTGCGTGCCCGCATCGGGCTCAACGTTCAAAGTGGGCACGACGACGGTGAACTGCAATGCGGTGGACGGTCATGAAAACACCGCCAGCAATTCGTTTACGGTCACAGTCACACCCGAAGTACCGAAGCACACCCTCACGGTAACGGTCACCGGCGAAGGTACCGTGACGTCTACTCCCGCGGGCATCGAATGCGGGCAGAGCCACACGAAATGCAGCGCCGAATTCCCCGAAGGCGAAGCGGTCAAATTGACCTCGACGCCGGCAGTGAATAACTTGCTCGAAGCGTGGAGTGGAGCGTGCTCGGGCACAGGAGCATGCTCGGTCACGATGAGCGCGAACGAGTCGGTCACGGCCAAATTCATCGCCAACCCGGTGCCTTTGAACACCGGTCTGCCGATCGTCACTGGGACGCCGCAGGGTGGGCGTACATTGACGGCGGGCAACGGCACCTGGAGCGGGTCGCCGACCTCCTACACGTATCAGTGGGAGGACTGCAACTCCTCAGGCGTGTCGTGCGCGAGCATCGCCGGGGCGACGGCAGCCGAATACACTCTGACCGAAGCTGACCTCGGTCAGACGATCCGCGTTGCGGTCGTTGCGCACAACGCAAGTGGCGGATCGGCTCCGGCCGCATCGGAACCGACTGCCGTTGTGGAAGCGTCCGTAGGGATCGTCGTGGAAGGCAAAGTGCCGTTCACGCAGACACTGGCAACGACGTGCTCGCCGGTGGTGCTGGGTCCGTTCGTTCCGGGCAAAACGCAGGAATACAACAACACCTGCGGTCTGAAGGCCACGAGCACGGCCGCCGAAAGCAAGCTGGTGGCTGAAGACGCGAGCGCCACCGACAAGGGGCACCTCGTGCAGGTATACACTCACGGTGGGTTCAAAGAAACCTACGACCTGCCCGAACCGCTCGAAGCCAACGCAACATCAACGCAGGGTGGAACTGGCAGCGTCCTCACGTCCCTGGTGGCACCGGTGACGCTGCTGACATACGACAAACCGTTCAGCGAAGATGCGATGACGGTGAAGTTCAACCAGAAGATCGGGTTGCACGATCATCTGCACACCGGCACTTACGCCAAGACGATCACGCTCACCCTGTCAACCACCACCCCCTAGTTCAAGCAGTGAGATGACACCGATCGGGCGCACGTCAAGGCGCCTGAGGAGCACCACCGCCGTCGCGGCCGTCATGGTCGCGACGGCGGTGCTCGTTCCCTCCAGCGCCCAGGCAACCATGACAATTAGACCTTCATCAACCACGCTTGAGGTGCCAGACAGCACGCCGAGCGGGGCTGTCGGCGGGGTGAGGAGCCCCGCGGAAGTAGGCTCGAAGCTGAGCTTGACAGTCGATGCTGCCGACTCCGACTCCGGGCTGGCAAGCGCGCAGGTCTCGATCGATGGCAATACAGCCTCCGTGAGCCTGTGCTCCTCGCGTCCGTGTCCAGAAACCGTCTCAGACGTTCCACTCGCGGTCGACGTCGGCGGTGTGGGCTTGCACGTCCTGCTCGTAACCGTCACCGATGTGGCTGGCAATACCGGCACGCTCCTGGAAACGTCAGTTGAAGTCCTGGCCCCCGTGCCGCCGGGCAGCAACACGGTCACGGTCGGGATATCAGCCAGGCACGACGGTCCACCCACAGAAGGGCCGCTTGAAGAACCCGGCCACAAACACCCCTCCGAAGAAGGGCCGCCAAAGCCTCCCATCTGCCCGTCGCCGATGCTGGAAATGAAGCTGGCGTCGAGGCCGGTGGGCTACACCCGCGAGGGCGTGCCGCTACTACGCCGGGGCCGGCCCTACCGCTTCACAGGCGCGCTCACCTGTCTGCACGGTCGCCGCCGCGTCCGGGCGCCCGACGGCACCCCCGTCCGCGTGCTTTACCAAATCGGACGGCGTACCTTCAGAGCCAGCCGCGACACAATGATCGTGCACGGAGGCAAGCTCAGCGCGATGCTCACGTTCAAGAGCGCGCGCACGACGATCTTTCGCTACAGCCAGATTGGCGGTGAAGACGTCGAGGTGCGAATACGCACGGCCATTGCGCGCCCAAGCCGTCACGACCACCGCGTCAAGAAGGGGCGTGGAGCTTGATGAACGTTGCAACTCGCCTGAGGCGGCTCGCTCTATTCGCGGTAGCGAGCGGCGTGCTCGGTGGTGTGCTCGGCGGCGGGCCTCTTGCGTCAGCCGAAGGCGGGACGCCCGTCGGCGGCGCAGTGGAAAGCACGCTTTCACTCTCGCTAGGCGAACCGAGCCCTTTTACGCACGTGCGCTCCGGCCAAGGGCGCAGTGAGTACGACGCCACGGTCGCTGTGGAAGTGACGGCCACCGATGCGCCGGTGAGGCTGAGTCTCGCCGACGGCGAAGCGATCTCCGGCGCCCATCGTGGGCACATGGTGCGAGGGCACTCCAAGCTTCCGGTCGCGCTGCAAGCCGCGGCCGGTCATGGCGGTTTTCACTCGCTCGACGCGAGCTTCGATCCGCTGCTTGAGCAGTGGGCCGAACCGGTTTCGCTGGAAGGAGCCACGATCCGGCTGCGCCAGGAAGTGCGTGGCGCTCACTTCCCGCCGATAGGCGACTACCACAAGCTCCTGCTGGTGACCGCC
The DNA here is from genome assembly GCA_035719985.1 of Solirubrobacteraceae bacterium. Taxonomy (GTDB): domain Bacteria; phylum Actinomycetota; class Thermoleophilia; order Solirubrobacterales; family Solirubrobacteraceae; genus Palsa-744. Next base: position 2,698 of record DASTPN010000006.1, read on the forward strand.
AGCGCCGCTGGACCGTGAGGCGTTTGCGGGGCGAATGCCCACCGGCACAGCACACCCAACCACTAGAGAGGAAACAGCGATCATGACACTTCACAACATCAGTCGATCCATGTTCGCCGCGACCCTCGGGATGCTCATCGCCGCCGGCGCAAGCGTCGCGGCGGGCGGCGGCATGTCGATCTCGCCGGGCATCGTCGAGCACCTCGCCAGCCGTGGCAGCGTCGGTGCGATCAAGATCTCGAACACCACCGGCGCGTCGATGGCGGTGAAAGTCGCTCTGCGGCCTTGGCTGCAGGCGCGCGGCGGCGAAGTCTCACCAAACCGAGGTGCGACTCTTGGGGAGGTTGGTGTGGGTCCGCGCTCGTTCACGCTTGGCCCCAACGCGTCACGATCTGTCAGCCTCTCGCTCTCGCGCACACCCAGCCAACGTTCGATCTACGGCGCCGTCGAAGTAACCGGCGTGCCAAGCGGGACGGTCAGCCGGGGGCTGAAGATCGCCTACCGCCTGGTGAGCAGTCTGCGACTCGACCCTCCGAGCAATGCGCAGGCCTTTCGCGCTCAGCCGGGTGGCCTCATCGAGCAGGGCAGCGCACGACACGGAACCCTGTTGTTGACTGTGAGCAACACGGGCAACACGATTGTGCCGATCGGCGGCACAGCAGTGATCAGCGGACAAGGACGCTCGCTCCGCGCTACGGCGGGCGCGAAGGTAATCGTGCCCGGACAGACCGTGAACGTGCCGCTTGTCCAGCTGTTGGGCTCGTTGCCCGCCGGCCGCTACACCGTGGCAGTCGGCCTCTCCCAGGGCGGCCACGGTCTGGGGACGGTCAGGCGTACCATCGCGCTGCGGTAGCCATAGGGTGGCCCGGACTGGCTTATCACGGGCGCACCTACGGAGCGCCCTTACGTGCGGTGTGATGAGTTCGGCGCCTGGGCACTCATGGACTCGCGTGGCAGGCCCCTCAGCGCTACGATTCAGGCTCACGCCGACGTAGCTCAGCTGGCAGAGCGCATCCATGGTAAGGATGAGGTCTCGGGTTCGATTCCCGACGTCGGCTCTAGATTCTTGCCCAGGGAGGTTGGGAGGGCTCGATCGACATTGCGCGAGGGTGAGGCCGAGCGTTATTGTCTCCGGGTGCGGAGTCTCCTGGGAGCAGGATCGGATCAGTGCTTCTTGTTGTCGACCGCTCGCTGCAGTTGGGTCTTGTTCATACTCGAGCGGCCTTCTACGCCGAGGCTACGCGCCTCTTGGTAGAGCTGCTCGCGGGTACGCCCGCGCGGCCCCGGTTTGCCGGAGCGAAGACCTCCGCGGCGCCCGGATGACATATCGCCGGTGGACGTTCTCGATCTAGAGCGGGATTCGCCGCTTCGGGCACGCTCCTTATTGACAGTGCGCGCGGCGATCTCCTCTGCGCGTTTCATCGATGCGCCGCTCTTGCGCTCGCTGTCCTTGATGTGCTCGTACTGGCGCTCCCGCTTGCTGCCCTTCCTCACTCCACGTGGTGGCATTTCACTTACCTCCAAGGTTGTCGATGTACTGGCTCGTCGTCATTTCGCCCGCCGTCGAGCAAAGACGGCGTTTCGCTTCTACCCCCACGCGAGGAGCCTCAACCGATCCGTCCTGGCTGTGCGCTCTCAGCTGTGTGCACGATCGCGCCCTCTGCCGCACATCGTTCCTTTTCCGCCACGACGACAAGCGTCACATCGTGTTCAGCTCAAACCGGGTGGTGATCGCAGGACTAGCGTTTCTGGCGCTGGCGATGTGTGGATGTTTGCTGCTCGTCACCACAAAGTTGTTCGGCGTCACCGCCGGCGTGCTGACCGCGAGCATCGGAGCGCTGCCGTTCATAACCCTGTGGTTTGCAGGGCCGATGTGGCGGCTTCGCCAACTCGAACGGGACGGCAAAGATCGCGCTTCTCGTTGATAGCGTCGTCGGTCTTTACCTCGCTAACGGTTATACGTGAGTCGCGGCATGGCTTGGTCGCACTACCGAATCAAGCACATCCGCAAGCACCTCGATTCGGGCAAGATGGGCGCGGGTGAGCGCCTCCAGTCCGACCTGTCCACGGTCGGTGAGTCTAAGGTGCAGGCGTCGGTGGTCGACCTCGTCTCGTACACGCTTGAGTAGACCTGCGTTTTCCGCTCGTTGGGCCAGCTCAACGACGCTGTGATGGCGGATATGGAGGTTCTCTGCGGCATCGCCAATCGTCGGACCGGACTCGGATGGATGTCCGCGAATGACAAGCAACAGTTGATGTAGAGACGAAGTCAGTCCGGCATCCTGGGCGGCTTGTTCGCTCCAGCGCAGGAAGTCGCGTAGCTCGGTGCGAAATGCGAGCAGGCGCTGGTAGTCCTCATCCTGGAGTTTGCACGCTCGCGGCCCACTCGTGGTCATGCCGGTTCGCGCGTCGGCAGCATTGCACCCAAACTACCGACGAAGCGGTGGGGGACGAGCGGTCGCTCGCGGTGGCGCTCCTCCACCAGCACCCGCTCGTGGGCTCGCAACAGGTCAAATTGGCTCACCAGGCCGACGAGGCGATCTGGTCTGTCTCGGTCGATCACGGGTAGGACTCCGTGTCCGCTGGAGAGCATCCGGTCTGCGGCGGCACGCAACGTCTCGTCTGCAAACGTCGTTGTCGGCGCTCGCGCCAACGTGCTCACAGGCAGTTGACCGTCAAGTTGGCGGGCGGCGAGCACGTCTGACCATGCGAGCGCCCCTATCAACTCTTGATTGACCCCGAGCACCGGAGACAGACGTTGGCGCCGCTGCTCGGAGCCCTCCGGCAAGCTCTCGTACAACGCGTCGATCAGCAAGGTCGGCTCGACGCTCAGCACCTCGGTGGTCATCACGTCGCGCACGAGTAGCGCCTGCAACGGATCGATCTCGTACTCGCGATTGACGTGGTAGCCACGGCGAGCGACCTTCTCGGTGAGGATCGAACGTTTCAACGTGAGCACGCTTAGGAGGTGCGCGACCGTGCATACGACCAGCAGTGGTAGGAGCGAGTCCACGTCGTGTGTGAGCTCAAGCGCGAACACGATGCTCGTAAACGGCGAACGCGTCACGCCCGCCAGGGCTCCCGCCATGCCTAGCAGCGCCCACGTGCCCTCGCCGGCGCCGGGGAGGACCGCTCCGAGTAGACCGCCGAGCGCGGCGCCCAGCATCAACAGGGGCGCAAGTATCCCTCCGCTCGTATTCGATCCTAGTGCGATTGACCAGACGGCAAGCTTGACCACCAGTAGCAGCGCGAGCGCTCCAAGCGCCAGCTTCCCCGCAAGCTCGGCGCCGATGGTCGCGTAGCCAACCCCCAGCACACGCGGGTCGATCAGACCGCCGATACCGACTACCAGACCTCCAAGCGCCGGCCACCAAGTCCAGTGCCACGGCAGGCGCCCAAAGAGATCCTCGGCTCCGTATACACACCGTGTCATAACCCAGGCAAGGGCGCCACAGGCAATCCCTACAAGCACCGCCCCGGCGGTGACCGCGAATCCCAGCGGATGAGAGACAATCGGGAACAGTGGAGCGCCACGCAGCAGGCCGTCGTTTGCGAGCAACTCCCGCAGCGCTTGCGCTGAGCACGCCGCGAGCGCCACCGGGATCATCGATCGCGGACGCCACTCGAACAGCAACAGCTCGACGGCCAACAAGACTGCGGAGACCGGTGTGCCAAACACAGCGGTCATTCCCGCTGCCGCCCCGGCGACGAGCAGACAGCGCCGCTCTGCCGCGGTGAGATGGAGCATCTGGCTGACGATGCTCCCAACCGCGCCGCCGGTGACGATGATCGGCCCCTCTGCACCGAAGGGCCCGCCGGTACCGATGCTTACGGCGCTCGAGACCGGCTTGAGCACAGCCAGCCGTGGCTCCATACGGCTGCCACGCAAGAGAATCGTTTCCATCGCCTCGGGGATTCCGTGCCCTCGGATTCGCTCAGAGCCAAAGCGCGCCATCAACCCTACGATCAATCCCCCGAGCACCGGGACGAGCACGCTCCACCCGCGCAGCACGGAGATATCGGGCGGCGCGACGCTCGTTGCGATCGTCCCGCTATAGGCGAGATGTGTGATCAGGCCGATCAGGTCGAGCAGGCCCAAGGCCAGGAAAGCCACGGCCACGCCGACCGCGATCGCGACCGCTCCCAACCAAAGCACCACACGGGTGGTGGTGTAGTCCCCGAGTTCTCGCTCAGGGGATAACGCTGCACGGGCATCCGGCGGGGCGATCGCGTCGGGCGGGAATCGGTCGTCCTCGGCATGCACACGAAAGAATATATCGGCTACCGATATTTACTTGATCACGGGTACTGCTCGCCCGGGGGCCTCGAAGCTCGCATCACACGCAGACCCTGGCACGAACACCAGTTCGATTTTCGTCCGCATCCCTGAGTATGTTCGTACTCATCTACGAATGGATGGCCGGCGGCTCGAAGCCCCACGCCGGCGGCTTGGCGCAAAGGAGGCTGAGAGATGGACGGATGTGCAGCACGTTTGACGGGCGAACAGACGCGCTCGGCGGAGGCGGCGATCTTGGGCTTGCTGCTGAACTTCGAGGCCGGCAGCATTTGGGCCGTCGATGAGATCGTGCGTCAGCTCAGCGCACCGCAGTTGGATGTGATCGACGGCCTCGGCGAGCTCGAGGCAGCAGGGTTGATCCATCGTCTCGGCGACTTCGTGTTCGCGACTCGCACTGCGTCGAGCTTTGACCGTTTGGAGCTATAGCTGGTGAGGGCGGCTGGCTGCCATTGCCGGTCGCCCCAACTGGTCTAGCGGACCTCGCCTCAGCTGATGCCGTCCAGAAGCTCAGCCGGAGAAGCGAGCTCGAGACCGCGCGAGAGAATCACGATCGTCTCCAAGCGCGGTGAGCGCTTGCAGCGCTCCAGCAGCGAGATCTCGGTCCTGTGTAGGTCGCAAACGTCGGCGAGCGCCTCCTGGGATAGGCCCACCCGCTTGCGGTGGCGACGCAGGTTTGCTGCGAATTGCTCCCGTACGGACTCCATTTGACTGACACTGTCGCTGTCCGCAGACGGAAGGTCTACAGACAATGGTCGCTCTGTGTTGAGACGACGGTGTGTCCAGTCCCAATAGGCTGCGCTAATGCGCGTCCAACTGTCCGACCGGTGGCTTGAAATCCGCCTGTCGCCAATTGAGAAGGCGCTTGGCCTGATGCGCGATATCACCGTCTCGCGTTCCGCGATCACCGAGGTCCGCGTGCTCGACGAGCCGCTCCGTGAGGTGATGCGAGCGGGTCTGAAGGTGGGGCTGCGCTTGCCCTGGCTCTACTACGTCTGTCGGACTATCCGTCTCGATCAGGCGTGGGCGGTCCGCCGCGGTGTCCCAGCGCTCTCCGTTGCCGTTCGTGACCAAGGCGTGCTGGAGCATGTCACCGTCAGCACGCCCGAGGCTAGCGAGCTGGCGCGTCAGCTCGGGCGCTAATCGAGACAGAGCGTCGATGGTGGGGGCAGGATTCGAACCTGCGTAGGCAGAGCCAATCGGTTTACAGCCGATCTCCTTTAACCACTCGGACACCCCACCCGGGCGTCCCCGGCGATGAGCCGTGGGCGAGGGCTCGATTGTAGTGATCGCGCGCCGGTCGGACCTAACTGACAGGTTCGCCCACGAGTCGTGTGATCCGGCCCTTCAGCTCGCCTCGCGCAGCTCCTGGGCCTCGGGCGCCGTCTGCAGCTTCTTCAAGGTACGGCTCTCGATCTGGCGAACGCGCTCGCGGGTGATGTTGAAGGCGCGGCCGACCTCATCGAGCGTGCGGACGCGATCTCCGGCGATGCCGTAGCGCATTTCAAGCACCTCGCGCTCGCGACGGGGCAAGGTGGCGAGAACCCGCACAACGCTCTGACGGCGCAGCGCTTGAGAGGCGGCATCGAAGGGGGACTCGGCCTCATCGTCCTCGACGAAGTCCGACAGTGACGAGTCTTCTTCATCGCCCACCGGCTTCTCCAGCGAAACGGGCTGCTGGGACATGCGCAGAATGTCGCGCACCTCGCGGGTAGTGCATTCCAGCTCGGCGGCGATCTCCGCCGGCGTGGGCTCGCGGCCCAACTGCTGGATCAATGCGCGCTCAGCGTAGGCGACCTTGTTCAGGCGCTCCATCATGTGCACCGGGATGCGGATCGTGCGGCCCTTGTCGGCGATCGACCGCGTGACCGCCTGGCGGATCCACCAGGTCGCGTATGTCGAGAACTTGTAGCCGCGGCGATAGTCAAACTTCTCCACGGCGCGGATCAGGCCAAGCGATCCCTCTTGGATTAGATCCAGGAAGTTCAGGCCACGACCCAGGTAGCCCTTGGAGATCGATACCACCAAGCGCAGGTTGGCCTCGATCATGTGCTGCTTGGCGGTGACGTCGCCGCGCTCTATGCGCTTGGCCAGGGCGACCTCTTCCTCGGCTGAAAGCAGCGGTACCCGGCCGATCGAGCGCAAGTACAGGCGCAGCGAATCCAGGCTCGGCTCGACGCTCATGTCGACCTCGGCCCGGCGCAATTCCTCCAGGCGAGAGCGCAGCGTTACCGGATCGAGCTCTTGATCCCCCTCGCCCTCAGCCGGCTCCAGCGGGTCCTCGTCGGACTCGTCGGGATCTGTCTCCTCGTCGATGTCCACCAGCACCGCCGGCTCCGACGGGCTCTCGCTCGACTGTGTCGCCGGCTCGACGATCTCGATCGCGTGCTCCTCTAGATAGCTGAGCAAATCCTGCGACTGCTCCAGGCTGAGTTCTGCCTCCTCGATCACCGATGCAAGCGACTCGGTAGTCAAGAAACCGTGCTCGCGTGCGTCCGCGATGACGGCCTGGACCTCCTCCATCTCCACCACGGATAGCTCCGCGGCCACCAGCGTCCCCTCACTGTTGTTCATCACCTCTGGACCCCCCAGGATCCGAACTGCTCCCTTGTTGAGGCTGATGCCTCAACCCTCCCCAAAACTACGGACCAACGCCTCCCATCCGATTCGGTTGCACGACCCCATGGACTTCTCTTCCTATCAACCGATCGGCCTCCTCGTCGATTCGGCCTTGCTTCCATGCATGTGCGGAGTGATACCAGATTCACGAGTCAGAACAGCTGGGTCAGAGGGGGGTTGGCACTCAGCGCTAGGCTTGGCGCCAGTGAGCACCACAGTGCCGCCAACGCAACAGACCGATGACGCGAACCTGACGAGCGACGTCCAGGCGCGCAAGCCTTCTGTGGCACTAGGGCTCTCGCGCGTTGGGGTCACCGGGGTAGAGAAGGTGATCCGAATCCGCGACGAGCTGTTCTTCGCGCGGCTCGATTGCTTTGTCGACCTTGGCGCCCACCAGAAGGGTGCGCACATGTCGCGCTTCGAGGAGGTCGTCAACGAAGCGATCGGCGAGGTGGTCCTTAAAGAGTCGCCTTTCAAGGCCGAGACGCTCGCCCAGCAGATTGCCGAGTTGGTGCGCGATCGTCAGCAGGCCGAGCGCGCTGAGGTGGCGATTGCGGCGCGCTATCCCGAGCATAAGCCCGCGCCGGTCTCCGGCATACGCACACAGGAGATCTACACCCTCTACGGGCGAGCGGTGGCCTCCTCGCGCGGCACTCGTCGACTGGTCGGGGTCTCCGCGACCGGGATGACCGCCTGTCCCTGTGCGCAAGAACTCGTGGCCGGCCGCGCGCGCGAGCGGCTTCGCGGCGCCGGCTTTGACGAGCGCCAGATCGAGATTGTCTTTGACAGCGTGCCGGTCGCCACCCATAACCAGCGGGGGCTCGGAACGCTTCACATCGGCTGTCCGGAGGGGTGCGAGGCCGAGATCGATGCCTCTGCGCTACTAGCCATCGTCGAGGGGTCGATGTCCTCTGAGATCTACGAGTTGATGAAGCGCTCTGATGAGGTCGAGGTGGTCGAAAAAGCCCACCGCCAGCCGCGCTTCGTCGAGGACTGTGTGCGCGAGATGGTCTCAGGAGTGCTGCGTGCCTTCCCGGATCTGGACGAGCAGAGTTTCGTCTCGGCGCGTCAGGAGAACTTGGAGACGATCCACCAGCACAATGTGGTCGCTGAGCGCCACGGGCTTATGGTCGAGCTTCGCCAGGAGGTCTCGACGGGCCAGGCGGCTGTGCGACAGACGGGGCTGGACGAGTGGCTCGCCAGAAGTAGTCAAAGCCTGAAAGCACTGTGACGACCACGGTCGTGTAGACGAGCAACGAGACCCACAGCGGCGAGCCGTGCACCGCGATCACGGCCAGTATCGCGGCGATCTGAAAGCAGGTCTTGACCTTACCGGACATCGATGCGGCGATCACGGTGCCGCCCTGCGCGGCGCCTGCGCGCATAACCGTCACGGCCAACTCACGCGCGATGATCACCATCGCAACCCAGCCTTCCAAGCGGTGAAGCGAAACCAGAGACAGCAGTGCGCCGACTACCAGCAGCTTGTCAGCGAGCGGGTCCATCAGCTTGCCGAACGTCGTGATCTCCTCGCGTGATCGTGCCAGCCAGCCGTCGACGAAATCAGTCAGTGAGGCCAGCGCGAACACCACCGCCGCCAACACGTCGCCCGACGGGGTATTGCCGAGCAGAGCGACCACCAGCACCGGCACGAGCATGATGCGCAGAACTGTCAGCAGGTTGGGGAGGTTCAGCGGCATCGCCAGGCAGGATAGGGTGTGGCCTGTGGACCCGCACGCCCAACTGATTCCGATGGTCGTCGAGCGCACTGCCCGTGGCGAGCGCGAGTTCGACATCTTCTCGCGGCTTCTGAACGAGCGGATCATCTTCCTCGGCACGCCGATCGAAGATCAGGTCGCCAACCTCGTCGTCGCGCAGCTGCTGCACCTGGAGTCCCAGGACCCCGACAAGGACATCTCGATCTACATCAACTCGCCCGGCGGCAGCGTCTACTCGGGGCTTGCCATCTACGACACCATGCGCTTCGTCAAGCCCGACATCCACACGATGTGCGTCGGCGTCGCGATGTCGATGGGCTCGCTGCTACTGGCCGGGGGTACCAAGGGCAAGCGCGCGGCGCTGCCCAATTCACGCATCCTCATCCACCAACCCTCCGCCGGCTTTGAAGGGCAGTCGACCGATATCGAGATCCACGCGCGCGAGATCCTCAACGTGCGCGATCGCCTCGATGACATCTACGCCGAACACACAGGGCGCAGCAAGGAGGAAGTGCGCGCCGATATGGAGCGCGACCGCTTCTTCAGCTCCGAGCAGGCGCTCGAGTACGGCCTGATCGACCGGGTCGTCGAGAACCACTGAGCAGGGTCCCATAGGCCCTCGCGAGCGCATTGCACTGTCGCTGGTCGCGCTCGCGACTGCGTTTGCTGGCGTAGCGCACTATGGCTCCTGGGCGTCGGTTCCGAGCTTTGCGCTTGCCACACTCGCGCTCGCTGGACTTGCCTGGGTTGTCTCCTTTGCCACAGAGCAGCTCGGTGAGCGCTTCGGGCCGGCAGTCACCGGGATGCTGCAGTCCACGCTCGGCAACCTGCCCGAGCTGTTCGTCGTCATCTTTGCGCTGCAAAAGGGGGAGCTGATCGTTGCTCAGACGGCGATCGTCGGCTCGATCTTCGCCAAC
>DASTPN010000007.1:0-3270 GCA_035719985.1 Solirubrobacteraceae bacterium
GACAGAACGCCGATCGCGGACTGAGAGCACCCAGTCGATACTGAGCAGCCCGACGATCAGCGCGATCGTGACTGCCCACCCGGCAGGTGTGACGCTGAGCATCCCCTAATGCTTGCCGATCCGCCACTGGAACAGTACCCAGGGCAACCTATGCCCGGGCGAAATCTCAAAGAAGCGTCGAGGAATGCAACTGCCCGGTGCTCGTCCATCGCAACTGCGACCCCGACAGGTGCAATGACGTCGGCGCAATCCCTACGCTGCTTTCGAGGGTGCGCAGTCCGCGACGGTCGTGCCGGCGCACTTCGATTGCTGGGCCAGGTGGGTTAACGCAGAACCCTTCCGCGAAGAAGTTCGTCCCAATCCAAGCCACCGCGCCGTCGCTCTTTAGCACCAGCGAGTCCACTTGCGGGCAAGTGCTGTTTTCGATCGGACGCACCTCCTGATAGCTGTGACGGCTACCCGTGCTCAAGTTCACGACTCCGATGTGATCGTCGATGGCGGCGATGTTCTCCACGAACCCGACGTCGGGTCCGGCGAAACGAACAAGCCGATATTCGTAATGCTCGCTGCTTGATAGGTAGCGAGCGTGTCCATTGCTGTAGAGGCACGCATAGTCGTTGCCGTTATGCTCATATTCAAAGATTCGCGCTTTCGAACTGTGGGCAATTGTGAGCGTTCCGGGCGCAGGCCGGCAGGGAATCCGCGCCTGCGCGGAGGACTGGAACGCCAATGGCGCCGCCAAGGCCATCAGCACAAACACGGTTGATCGCACTCGGGCTTGAGGCTTGCGGGCGTTGCCCATCATGCACGGAAGATACAGGCAGGGGTCGGGGAAGTCGATCCCAAACCTTACCTTTATTCCAATTACGGCTGAGTACGCAATTCGCGCTGCTACCGCTCATCCCGCTCGTCAGCCTCAACGTGAACCACCAGCACCGGCACGCCGCTGTGCTGGAGCACCTGGTGGCTGACGCTGCCTAGCAGCACTGAGGCCACTCCGCCGCGGCCGCGCGAGCCCATGATGATCAGATCGCTGTCGTCCTTTTGAGCTTGGGCGAGGATCGCCGGGGCGGGCGGGCCCTCAGCCAGGACCTTCGTGACCGAGACGTCGTCAGGGACCTCCTCCAGAGCGCTGTCTAGCAACTGCGCGTGTTCGCTCTGTAGCGCTAAGTCGAGCTCGCCGAAGTCGACCGGCGGGACCATGGGTCCTCCCACCATCAGCGTCGAGGGGCGTTGGTGGACGCTGATCACCGTCAGCTTCGCTTTGGCCAGCGCCGCGAGGTCGACTGCCTCGCTGAGCGCACGCTGGGCGTGCTCGGATCCGTCGATCGCTACCAGGATGCGATGAAACACAGCCGACCTCCAACTCGATTGCCCAGATGATTGGGACCTTAACCGTTATCCCTGCCGCCGGGTCCCAGCTGCGTCGGCAAGAATCGTTGCAACCCTGCCCATGTGATGCATCTTGCAGCGCGACCTGTTAGTTTCATGCCCGTTCGTGCCGAGTCTTCATTCCACGGGATGAAGAGCGGGGGACCCAAAGCGGCCTAATAAAGCCGTGGGGGCGAATCGCCACAAGTGTGGCGTAGCGCAAATTGCGCGAGCCCGACAGCTAACCCCGTAGGCGCCCGCAGAAAAACCGAAAGGACCATTTTCAAATGTCGGGAATCCCGCGCGATCTCGCTGTTGCTGACCCCTGGGTGGCTTCGCTTGAACGTTCTCGCGCGCGCCGTGAGCGCGCCGGCACGAGACGCAGTACAGCCGCGCCTGCGCGCCCCGGCGCCGGTAGCCGCGCCTCCACCCGCCTTGCCAGCTTGGTCGACGCACGCAAGCGACTCCCCTCGCCGCGCAATCTCAGCGAGGATGAGCCGTGGGATCTCTCCAGCCTGCGCTCGCGCACGCGCCGTCGCGCCGCCGAGCTACAGTTCGTCCCCTCCTCCACACGGGCTCGCCGCATCTCGCTGGGCACACTTGTAGCGCTCGCGGCCGGACCGGCCGTTGGCCTGGCCGACTCGGGCGGGAGCAGCCACCACGCAAGCTCCTCCCCCCCGCCGCCGGAGCCGCCGACAACCGCCGAACACCACATCAACCTGCAGGTGGGCAGCGAAGGCCGTCAGGTGCGGATCCTCCAGCACAAGCTGGGCATCGCCATGGACGGCGTCTACGGCCCCCAGACAGAAGCAGCCGTGCGCGCGTTTCAGCAGCGCGAAGGCCTCCCGGTCGACGGCACGGTCAGCCAGCAGACGAGTGCCGCCCTCTCCGGGCATCCGGCATCCGTGGCGGCTCCGCCGTCGTTGCTCAGCACCTCCACTCATGGTCAAGCTGAAAAGAGCGGCAACGAAGCAGCCTCGCAAAGCGGCGGCTCTGGAGCTTTGGTGGCTGGGACCGGAGGCACCCAAGCCAGCTCAGCAGCCGACTCGGCAAGCGCCCACGAGGTCGCGAGCGCTGCGGCCCCTTCGCATAAAGCACCGGCCCCAAAGCCGGCCGTCGACCCGATCGTGCAGTTGCAGGAAAAGCTAGGCGTCTCGGTTGACGGGACCTACGGCCCGGAAACCGAGCGTGCGGTCAAGCACCTGCAGGCGGTCAATCACCTGCACGTCGACGGCGTCGTCGGTAGCTCAACCTGGAGCGTTCTCAAAGTTCACGACAGCGCTGTGCTTCACCCCGAAAAACTACAGGCGCCAAAGCACAAATCCGACCCTGCAGCCCATGAACACTCCGCTTCAGCGCCGACACACAGCCATTCCCAGTCTCCCGTCAGTGGCGCTGACGCCGTCCGCCGCCTGCAGGAAGCCCTCGGCGTGGAAGCCGATGGCAACTATGGCCCGCAGACAGAGAGCGCCGTCAAGCATTTCCAGTCAGCCCACGGCCTTGAAGTCGACGGCGTGGTGGGCCCGGCGACCTGGGGGGCGCTTGGCATCGACTCGCACACCACGCTTCACCCGCATCACGCCCACCACTCAAGCGGCGGCGGGAGTAGCACCAGCTCCTCTGGCGGCTCGGGTGTTATCGCACGTGTGATCGCAGCGGCGGATGAAATCGCCACGCGCCCTTACACCTGGGGTGGCGGTCACGGTTCCTTCCAGTCAGTCGGCTATGACTGCTCGGGCTCTGTTTCTTACGCCCTGCACGGCGGTGGCCTGCTTTCCTCACCTGAGGACTCCAGCGAACTGGAGTCCTACGGCGAAGCCGGCCCTGGTCGCTACATCACGATCTACGCAGACGCCGAACACGCCTGGATGGTGATCGACGGCCGCCGCTTTGACACAA
>DASTPN010000008.1:0-11387 GCA_035719985.1 Solirubrobacteraceae bacterium
GTCGACCGCGAGCAGCTGCTGCGCAAGCTCGTCTCGATCCAGTACACGCGCAACGACTCCGTGCTCGCGCGCGGGAGCTTCCGGGTCAGGGGGGAGACGCTCGAGGTGTTCCCTGCATATGCCGAGACCGCCTTCCGGGCGACGCTGTTCGGCGACGAAGTCGAGCGGCTGCAGCACTTCGACCCGCTCACCGGCGAGCTGATCGAAGACGACATCGAGCACGTCGCGATCTGGCCGGCCACGCACTACAACGTCAAGGAGGGGTCGATCGAGGCGGCGGTCGCGGAGATCGGTCGCGAGCTGAACGAGCGCTGTGTGGAGCTTGAGGCCGACGGCAAGCAGTTGGAGTCGCATCGACTCCGACAGCGCACGCAGTACGACATGGAGATGTTGCGCGAGATGGGATTCTGCTCAGGGATCGAGAATTACTCGCGCATCCTCGACGGGCGCAAACCCGGCGATCGGCCCTACTGCCTGATCGACTATTTCCCGAAGGACTTCGTCTGCTTCATCGACGAGTCCCACCAGACCGTTCCGCAGATCGGCGGCATGTTCGAGGGGGATCGCTCACGCAAGCGCACGCTCGTGGACTACGGCTTCCGGCTGCCGAGCGCGATGGACAACCGGCCGCAGACCTTCGACGAGTTCCTCTCGATCACGCCGCAGCTGGTGTTCGTCTCGGCCACGCCAGGCGAATACGAGCGCACCCGCTCGCAACGGATCGTCGAGCAGATCGTGCGGCCCACCGGGATCGTCGATCCCGAGGTGCACGTCAGGGAGACCAAGAACCAGATCGATGACCTGATGAACGAAATCCGGGGGCGGGTGGACGTCGACGAGCGCGTGCTGGTGACGACGCTGACCAAGAAGATGAGCGAGGACCTCTCCCAATACCTGGCCGAGATGGGGTTCAAGGTGCGCTACCTGCACTCGGAAATCGACACGCTCGAGCGCATCCAGATCATTCGCGACCTGCGGCTGGGGGAGTACGACGTGCTCGTCGGTGTGAACCTGCTGCGCGAGGGGCTCGATCTGCCTGAGGTCTCGCTGGTGGCGATTCTCGACGCCGACAAGGAGGGGTTCCTGCGGGGGGAGACCTCTCTGATCCAAACGATCGGGCGTGCGGCGCGCAACGTCAACGGCGTCGTGCTGATGTACGCCGATAGGGAGACGGCCGCGATGCGCGCGGCGATCTCGGAGACCGATCGCCGCCGCGAGATCCAGCTCGCCTACAACGAGGAGCACGGGATCACCGCCGCCACGATCGTGAAGGGGATCTCCGATATCGCCGAGTTCCTGCAGGCGGAGTCGAAGGTGCCGAAGGGGCGGCGCAAGCGCAGCGCCACGCGCGCGAAGGCCAAAGAAATGCCACAGCACGAGCTGGAGCGGATGGTCGTTGAACTCGAGGAGGAGATGATCGCCGCTGCCGATGACCTCAGGTTCGAGTATGCGGCGCAGCTGCGCGATGAGATCCGCGAGCTGCGGCGCGAGCTGCGAGACGTGCAGGAAGTGGAGTCGGTCGCGGGCGCGAGCACCGCGACCGGCCAGGAGGCCGCCGAATAGACGCACGCCTCGGTGGCGGCCGATCCGCGCCCGCCCGCCGCTGTAGCGCCTAAGATGAGCGCCGTGGAGATGGACCGTCAGGCGATCGAGCGCCGCGACTTTCCGATCATGCGCCGGGGCTATGACCCCAGCAGCGTCGATCTGCATTTGCGCACCCTCGCCGCCGAGATCGAGGATCTTCGCCGTCAGGCCAGCGGCACCGGGCGTGATTCGCTTGCCTCGGCTGCCGGCGCACAGGTGCAGGGGATCCTCGAGGCCGCCCAGGCCAGCGCCCAGGCGATCGAGAGCGAGGCCACCACGGATGCCGCGCGGGCACGAGAGGAGGCCACCGAGGATGCTCGTCGAACGCGCGAGCAGGCTGTGGCCACCGCGCAGGAGCGGGTGGCGGCTGTAAACGCGGCCACCGAGGCACTGCTCCAGCGAGTCGGCGGCATGGATAGCGAGACGCGCACACTGGTCGAGAGCCTGCGCGGCGGCGCCGGTCGGCTCGTGAGCGACCTGGAGGGATTGAGCGTTGAGATGGGGACGCTGTACGACGCGGCCGCTGGGCGCTCGGGCGATACCGGGACGCCCGCGAAGCCGGGCGCGCCTGCTCTTGAGACTCCGGATGTCCCTTCGAGCCCGACGACCCCTGCCCAGAATGGGACCGAGGCCGCAATAGCGGCGATACCAACGCCCGCGCCACCAGCACCGACGGTGGCGCCCACGCCGATGCCCCCGGCGCCCACGGCTCCCACGCCGGCGCCCACGGCCCCCACGCCGGCGCCCGCTGCCCTCGCGCCCCCTGCACCCGCAGGCGGCGAGGATCTCGACGGCGCCCGGTTGGTCGCGCTGAACATGGCCCTAAACGGCGACTCGCGAGAGGCCGCCGACCGCTACCTGGCCGAGAACTTCGACGTGGCCGACCGCGAGCGACTGCTCGACGAGGTTTACGCGGCGATCGAAGGGTAGAAGCGGGGGCCTCGTTCCGCGCTTGCAACCATGCAACTGATCGATCTTTGTCATCTCGGCCACGAGCGCGTGATCGGTTCCTGGCTGATCGGCGATGTGCTGATCGATCCCGGGCCGGAGAGCTGTTTGGAGACGCTGCTCGCCGGGCTAGATGGGCAGGAGCCACGCGCGATCGCGCTAACGCACATTCATCTCGATCACGCGGGCGCCACTGGGACGCTCGTCAAGTGCTTTCCAGGCGCTGAGGTGTGGGTACACGAGCGCGGCGCGCGCCACCTGATCGACCCGGCCAAGTTGCTCGCCAGCGCCGGACGTCTCTACGGTAATGACATGGAGCGGCTGTGGGGAGACGTGCTGCCCGTTGCGGCAGAGCGAGTGCGACAGTTGCAAGGAGGAGAGACGCTCGGCGGGTTCCGCGTCGCCTACACACCCGGGCATGCCTCCCACCACGTCGCCTATCTTCACGAAGACAGCGGGACCGTCTTCAGCGGCGACGTCGGTGGGGTGCGGATCGCGCCGAACGGTCCGGTGTTGGCGCCGACGCCGCCGCCTGATATTGACCTGCCAGCTTGGGGTGAGTCGCTTGAGAAGATCGAAGCCTGGCGGCCTACCGCGATCGCGCCAACCCACTTCGGGCGCTACGAGGATGTCACTGAGCACCTCGCGCAGCTACGCGAACGCCTGGCGGAGTGGGAGCGCCTGGCTGCCGGTGGCGAGGAAGCTGAGTTCGCTCGCGTTCTCGGCGAGCGGATGCGCGTGGACGGCGACCCCGATGCGGCGCGCGCCTACCAGCAAGCGATGCCGGCCGATCAGAGCTACGCAGGGATGCGGCGGTATTTGGAAAAGCAGTAAGGAGCGGCGGCGACTGCCGGCAGCGCTAATAGTTACCCGAAATCAGATCCCACGCGCGCCGCAGCTTGTTTGAAAGCGCGGAGGTGGCGGGAGCAGCCGGATCGTCGATCATTACCGCGGGATTGGCGCTTGGCTTGGGCAATGAGCGACAGGCGACCTGGTCAAGCTTGAGAATGACCGCGTCCTCGTGGATGGACTCGATCTCGTCCGCGTCGGCGAAGCGATGGCCCCCGGGACCCTCGCGCTCGTCGATCACGATGCCGTCGAACACATCCTTCTCGGTCACCGCGAGTACGTGTGTCACCTCGCCGACCGGCTGTGAGTCGCTGCTGTAAACAGGAGTGCCCGGCTTGAGCACCGCGTATGAGATAGGTAGTCCTGGGTTATTCACGTCGCGGGAGGATACTGACTGACGGGCGTGTCGCTATACGACCTCCTCCTTGTTTGGAGCGGTGCTAGCTTCAGTCCTAGGCTGCTGGGTCAAGAATCGCTAGACCCTCGAAGTACCGCTTGTAGAAACCACGATCGCGTGTGAGTAGGCGGTCCGCACGTGCCATCGCGTGGGCGCCGACCAAGAAGTCGGCTATCACCCGTCCGCGCGTTCCCCCCGCTCGTCGGTATTCACGCCATGCCTCGCCCGCGGCGATCGAGTCGGTTGCGCCTATAGGTGAGAAGTCGACGCGCAACTTTGTGAAGGACTCCTCCCCCGCGATGGCTTCGGCAAACAAAGCGCTGGTCTCAGCCCAGACGACCTCGCACGCGATCACGCTGCCCTCGGCAATGCACTTTCGCAATACCGTCGCCGAGCGGCGGCCGAATGTCGGGTCGGCGCCGAGTATGTCGAGCAGCACGCTTGTGTCGACGGCGGTGATCACACCGTGTCAGGCTCGCCGCGCAGTCCGCGCAGCAGTTCGTCCGTGCTTTCGTCCAAGCTCAGAATCCCGTAGACAGTGCCGATCGGGTCTTGCTTGCCGGCGGTCTTGCTCACGATTATGTGGCCGTCCTCCTCGGTGAAATCGAGTCGGTCGCCCGGCTTGATGCCGAGACGGTCGCGCAGCAGCTTGGGGACGGTCACCTGCCCCTTATCAGAGATAGTACTGTGCATACCAAAGTAAAGAGTAAAGTTCTTTACTAAGCAAATCCTACCGCACAAGGGGCCTTTCGCACAAGGGTCGACTACGCCGCGGCTCGGCAAACATCATCGGCGAACAAAGGCCGAACGCACGAACACGCGTTCGTCTCAATACAATGTCCCAAGACATGGCCGCCAGTCGCACGAAAGCCCCCACCAGCAACAAGATCGTTGTCTCGGGGGCTCGGGAGCACAACCTCAAGGACGTCTCGCTGGAGCTGCCCCGCGACGCGCTCGTGGTCATCACCGGGCTGTCGGGCTCGGGCAAGTCGAGCCTCGCCTTCGACACCATCTACGCCGAGGGGCAGCGCCGCTACGTCGAGTCGCTTTCCGCTTACGCGCGGCAGTTCCTGGGGCAGATGGACAAGCCCGACGTCGATTCGATCGAGGGGCTCTCGCCCGCCATCTCGATCGACCAGAAGACGACCTCGCGCAATCCCCGCTCGACCGTGGGGACCGTCACCGAGATCTACGACTACCTGCGACTGCTATGGGCGCGCGTGGGCAAGCCGCACTGCCCGATCTGCGGACGGCCGATAACGGGACAGTCCGCCGAGCAGATCATCGACCAGACGATGGAGCTGGCCGAGGGAACGCGCTTCATGGTGCTGGCGCCGGTCGTACGGGGGCGCAAGGGGGAGTACGGCAAGCTGCTGGAGGAGATGCGCGCGGACGGGTTCGCGCGCGTGAAGATCGATGGGCGCATCCGCATGCTCGAGGAGTCGATCGTGCTCGACAAGCGCTATAAGCACGACATCTCTGTCGTGGTGGACCGGCTGGCGATGCGCCACGACGTGCGCAAGCGGCTGGCCGACTCGATCGAGACGGCGGTTGGCCTGGCAGATGGTCTGGTCGAGATCGAGATCGTCGGTAAGGGCGCCGGCGATGGGGAGGGGGCCGGCCTAACGGCCGCCCGGTCGGACGTGGCAGGTGAGCGAACGGGCGCGCGTCATTCAAGCGGCGCGCTCGGAACCAAGGCCGCCAACGCTCAGATCGTCCCGGGGGCAAAGCCAGAGCCCGGAACCCTGTTCACTTTCTCGGAGAAGTTCGCCTGCCCTGAGCACGGACCCTCGCTGGTCGAGCTCGAGCCGCGGATCTTCTCGTTCAACTCGCCCCACGGCGCCTGCGAGCGCTGCACTGGCCTGGGCTCTCAGATGGTGATCGACCCCGATCTGGTCGTGCCCGATCCCTCGCTGTCGGTTGGCGAAGGAGCGCTCGCGCCCTGGGCAAATAGCGCGTCGAACTACTACGAGCAGGTCTCCGAGGCGATCGCCAAGCGCTACAAGGTTGACCTGTTCGCGCCCTGGGAGGAGCTGCCGAAGGAGCACCGCGAGCTGTTCCTCTCGGGCACCAACGGCGAGCCGCTGCAGATCACCTACCGCAACCGCTTCGGGCGCTCGCGCTCCTATGCGACCCGCTTCGAGGGGGTGCTTGCCAACCTGCAGCGGCGCTACCGCGAGACGGACTCAGAGTGGACGCGCGAGAAGATCGAGGAGTTCATGTCGCTGCGCGCCTGTCCGGAGTGCGGCGGCGCGCGGCTTAGGCCTGAGTCGCGCAGCGTGCTCGTGGCCGGCACACGGATCGAGGACTTCTGCGCGCTCTCTGCCCGCCGGGCGCTGGAGTGGCTGGCCAACATAGAGCTTTCAGAGACCGACCGGCACGTCGCCCGGCTGATTTTGCGCGAGATCGTCGAGCGGTTGCAGTTCCTGGAGAACGTCGGCATCGGCTACCTGTCGATGGATCGCGCCGCCTCCACGCTGTCAGGAGGCGAGGCGCAGCGGATCCGCCTGGCCACGCAGATCGGCTCATCGCTGGTGGGCGTTCTCTACATCCTCGATGAGCCCTCGATCGGGCTGCACCAGCGCGACAACGCCAAGCTGATCGCAACGCTCGAGCGGCTGCGCGACCTGGGCAACACCGTGATCGTGGTCGAGCACGACGAGCAGACGATGCGTTGCGCCGACCACCTCGTCGACCTTGGCCCGGGCGCCGGCGAGCACGGGGGTTGGATCGTGGCGCAGGGGACCGCCGCGCAGGTGCAGCGCGTGAAGAGCTCGCTGACCGGGCAGTTCCTGGCCGGCACGCGCACGATCGACGTGCCGGAGCAGCGACGCACGCCCACCGGCTACATCGAGATCCTCGGCGCCGAGCAGCACAACCTGCGCGACGTCGACGTGCACGTCCCGCTCGGCACGCTGACCTGCGTGACCGGGGTGTCGGGCTCGGGCAAGTCAACGCTCGTCAACGAAGTGCTCTACAAGGCGGTGGCCAACCGCCTGCACCGCGCTCGTCAGCGGCCCGGCAAGCACCGTGCGATCAAGGGGCTCGACCAGCTCGACAAGATCATCGCCGTCGACCAGTCGCCGATCGGGCGCACGCCCCGCTCTAACCCCGCCACCTACACGGGGCTGTTCGATGTCATCCGCGACCTGTTCTCAAAGACCCAGGAGGCGCGCGCGCGCGGCTACAAGCCGGGGCGCTTCTCCTTCAACGTCAAGGGCGGACGCTGCGAGGTCTGCCGCGGCGACGGGCAGATCAAGATCGAGATGCACTTCCTGCCCGACGTCTACGTCCCCTGTGAGCAGTGCGATGGCAAGCGCTATAACCGCGAGACCCTGCAGGTCAAGTTCAAGGGCCGCTCGATCGCTGAGGTGCTCGACATGCCGGTGGAGGTGGCACTGCAGTTCTTCGAGCACATCCCCAAGATCCGTCGTCGCCTGGAGACGCTCGATGCTGTCGGCCTCGGCTACATCCGCCTCGGCCAACCCGCCACTACGCTCTCCGGTGGCGAGGCCCAGCGCGTCAAGCTGGCGACCGAGCTCTCGAAGGTGGCGACCGGCCGCACTCTCTACATCCTCGACGAGCCCACGACCGGCCTTCACTTCGCCGATGTGCAGCGGCTACTGGAGGTTCTGCAACGGCTGGTCGACGCCGGCAACAGCGTCGTCGTGATCGAGCACAACCTCGACGTGATCAAGTGCGCCGACCGTCTGATTGACATGGGGCCCGAGGGGGGAGAGGAGGGCGGCATGGTGATCGCCGCCGGCACGCCTGAGGAGGTGGCGGCCGAGCCGGCCTCGCACACCGGTGATTTCCTGCGCGACTTGCTCGAGCCGGCGCCAAAGCCAAAGCGTAAGCCGCGCGCTCGCGCCAAGCCGACCGCGAACGGCGCGTCGGCTAATGGTGGCGGCGCCAAGCTCAAGGCGAAGTCGTCCGCGCGCGCGTGAACGACGCCGCGCACCAGGCTCGCCTGTGGTGGGTTAAGTGGAAGTGGTATGAGCGCAACTCGCTGCCCTGGAACCGCCTTGCCATTCACCGCGAGCTGGCCAGGCGCGAAGCGTTTGTGCGTTGGCCCGTGCACGGCAATGTGCTCGAGGCGCTGCGTGCGGGACGCTTGCAGATCGGAGTCAATTCGCTGCTCGAGCCGAACGTGTGGATCACCGCGCCCGGCAATGCCCGTGTACGCATCGGCGCCGGGACCTTCCTGAACATGGGCGTGATGATCGCCGCGCAGGAGCTGGTCGAGATCGGCGATCACTGCATGCTCGCCAACGGCTGTTTCGTCTCAGACGCGTCTCACCGCTACGACGACCAGTCCAAGCCGATCACCTGGCAGGGCTTCCAGAGCAAGGGACCGACCCGTATCGGCGATAACTGCTGGCTCGGCGCGCATGCCGTCGTCACAAGTGGCGTAACGATCGGGCAGCGCTGCGTGGTCGGCGCCGGCAGCGTCGTCACCAAAGATGTCGAGCCCTATTCGATTGTCGCCGGCGCCCCAGCAAAGCTGATTCGCAAGATCGACTACGCCAGCAGCTCGTGCAGCTCCGCCAGCTCCTCTGCATCTATCGAGTAGCCGTGCTCCGGGCCGGGATAACGGCCACAGCGCACGTCCTGCGCATAAGCCGTCACGCCCGCGTTCATCTCCTGTTGGATGTTCGCGTAGCGCTTGACGAAACGCGGGCCAAGGCCGTCGCGGATGCCGAGCAGGTCGTGGAAGACGAGCACTTGGCCGTCTGTGTCGGGGCCGGCGCCGATGCCGATCACGGGTACCTCGACGTGTGGCATCAGCTCCTTGGTGACGGCGCTTGGGATCGCCTCGAAGACGATCGAGAAGCAACCGTTGCCCTGCAGCGCCAGTGCCTCCGCGCCGATCCGCGCGGCCGCACGCGCGTTACGCCCCTGCGCCTTCCAGCCGCCCAGCGCGGTCGAGCTCTGGGGTGTCAAGCCGACGTGGCCCATCACCGGGATGCCCGCCTGCACGATCGCCCGTGCCCGCGAAGCCGAGGCGGGCCCCCCGCCCTCGAGCTTGACGGCGTCACAGCCGGCCTCCTTGACCATCCGTACCGCGCTCGTGACCGCCTGCTCGTCGCTGATCTCATAGGAGCCGAACGGCAGGTCGCCGATCATCAGCGGCGTCTTTAGACCGCGACGCACTGCACGCGCCAGCACGAGCATGTCATCCAAATCCACCGGCGTTGTCGATGAGTAACCGAGGATCGTCGTCGCGGCCGAGTCACCAACGAGGACGAGATCGACGCCAGCGGCCTCGGCGGCGCGAGCGCTCGGGTAGTCATAGGCGGTGACCATCACGATCGGCTCGCCCAGCCGCTTCTTCTCGGCCAGCAGCGGCAGCGTCATCGGTAGACGGCCGGGGTCGGAGGGTACGGCGCTAGTTCCCGCGGCGCTGGGGGTGGGGACATCGGGATGACTCGACATGGGGTGCTTCCTCTCTGACTCGATTGACGCCCTACGCGAGCAGGGTCGCCACCTCGTCGTCGACGGTGATGATGCGATTGGTGTTTGCCTGCACATGAACGACGCGAGGCTCGTAGTGCTCCATCTCCTCGCTCGAGTACTGCGCATAGGAGATGACGATGATCGTGTCGCCGCGATGAACCAGCCGCGCGGCGGCTCCGTTGACCTTCATCTCGCCCGAGCCGCGCTGGCCGGCGATCGTATACGTCTCAAAGCGGGCGCCATTGTCGACATCGACAACATGCACCTGCTCATGCTCGAGGATGTCGCCGGCCTCCAGCAACTCAGGGTCGATCGTGATCGACCCGACGTAATGCAGGTCGCAGTCGGTGACGCTGGCCCGGTGGATCTTTGACTTGAGCATCGTGCGCTGCATGGGGATATGGCTTCTCCTGGTTTGGGGTTCGAGGGTGAGGTTGTCGATCAGTCGCGTCTCGCCGATACGCGCCGCCACCGCCAACAGAGCGGGGCGCTGAAGTCGCTCGACCGGCTCGAGCGTGGCGGGATCCACCAGCGCGAGGTACTCGGGCTCGACATCGAAAGCGGCCATCGCATCGCGCGCGCCCACGAGCAGGACATCGCCGGAGCACTCGCCCTTGGCGGCAAGCTCAGCCGATGCCGACAGCCCTCGGAAGAGAGCCACCGCGCGGGAGCGCTCGTGCGCGGACAGCCGCGCGTTGCGACTGGACATCGCCAACCCGTCGGGCTCGCGCACGGTCGCGCAGATCTCGATCCGCACCGGCAGATCGAGGTCGGCGACGAGGCGGCGGATGACGATCGCCTGCTGGGCGTCCTTCTGGCCGAAATAGGCGACATCCGGCCCGACTATGTTCAGCAGCTTGGTGACAACGGTGCTCACACCACGGAAGTGGGACGCTCCGCGCACCGCCCCCTCCAGACGGTCGGTCAGGCCGAACACCTCGACCGAGGTGGCAAAGCCGGGCGGATAGACCTGCTCGGCCTCGGGGGCGAACAGGATGTCCGCCCCCGCTTGCTCGGCTAGCTCACGATCGCGCGCCTCGTCACGTGGATAGCGGTCGAGGTCGGAGCGCTCGTTGAACTGCGAGGGATTGACGAACAGCGAAACGACGACGACATCGCACTGCGCGCGCGCTCTCTCGATCAACGACAGATGTCCGGCGTGCAGCGCCCCCATCGTCGGCACAAGCCCGATCGTGCTCCCCTGGCGGCGCGACGGCATGAGTGCGGCCCGCAGCTCGCTGACGGCGCGCACAGTCTTGATCGAAGTAGGTGTCGACCTGATCATTGGCTCGGTCCAGTTCTCCCGCGGGAGATACCGGTCGCGACTTCTTCAATGGTAACGGCTGATCGGACTTCTGGCTAGAGTGCGCCCCGTGGAGATGGGGCTGTCGGCCGATCAGCGCCGCGAGGCGCTCAAGCAAGTGTTCGCGCAAGCGCAAGTTTGCATGCGCTGCCAGGAGTTGGCGTCCACCCGCCAGAATGTCGTCTTCGGTGCCGGCAACGCCGACGCCGACCTGATGTTCGTCGGCGAGGCCCCTGGGGCCAGCGAGGACGCGCAAGGCCTGCCGTTCGTGGGCCGCGCCGGCAAACTGCTCGAGACCTTGCTGGGGGAGATCGGCCTGCAGCGAGCGGATGTGTTTATTGCCAACGTGCTCAAGTGCAGGCCGCCCGGCAACCGCGACCCGCTGCCCGTGGAGATCGAGAACTGTCGCGACTATCTCTACAGCCAGGTCGAGCTGATCCGCCCACGGGTGATTTGCTCGCTCGGCAACTTCTCGACCAAGCTCCTACGTGGCGATCCGACCGGGATCACCCGTCTGCACGGCCGCCCCGAGGAGCTCACGCTCGGCGCGCGCACCGTACGCCTGTATCCGATCTTTCATCCAGCCGCGGCCCTCTACACCCCGCGGATGCTCGAGACCTTGCGCGAAGACTTTGCCCGCTTGCCCGACCTGCTGGCCCAACCGGAGCCGGAACAGCCGCAGCCAGTTCCTGAGCCTGAGCCAGAGCCAACCATTACGAACGCCACGCCAGAAGATCCGGTGGACCAACTCGACCTGTTTTGAGTTCGCCGCGTAAACGCCACCGGAACCCCAATCCAATCCAAAATTGGATGCATCCGATCCGCGATCTGCCACGTATAAGGATTTGA
>DASTPN010000009.1:0-12140 GCA_035719985.1 Solirubrobacteraceae bacterium
GAGTCGCCGAGCGACTGGGTCAAGCGCTGCTCCGATCACATGACCGGACAGCTCGACCGGCTCGGCTTCTCCTTCGATTGGGAGCGCTCCTTCCTCAGCTCCGACGCCCTCATGTACCGCTGGTCGCAGTGGCTGTTCCTGACTTTGCTTGAGGCCGGGCTCGTCTACCGCGGCACAGGAACGGTCGACTGGTGCGATACCTGCCAGACCACACTCGCGACGATCCAGGTCGAGAACGGCGAGTGCTGGCGCTGCCACAAAACCGTGCGGCTGATCCAACGACCACAGTGGTATCTGCGCATCAGCGCCTACGTCGCCGAGAACGACCGTCGCCTGGGGGATCTGGCGGCCGGCGGCATCTGGGATGAGAACGCGCTCGCCTCCCAGCGCTTTGTGATCGGTCGAGTCGACGGGCTCGAGCTTGACCTGGCGGCTTCAGACGGCGAGGCGCTGACCGTCTTCACACCGCACACCGACGCGGTCGGACTGGCGCGCTTCGTCGCCGTGTCGCCGAGACACCCGCAAGTCGAGGAGTGGGCGCAGGATGAGGTATGGGCTACCGAGCTCGAGGACCTCCGTTCCGGTGGGCTGGAGCGAAGTTCTCGTGAGGCCCAAACGATGCCGCTAGTGCAGACCGGTCGCACGCTTGCCGCCCCCACCGGCGGCGAGCCGTTGCCGGTTATCGTCACACCCACCGTAGACGGGCGCTTCGGAGCGACCGCGGTGCTCGGCATACCAGAGCGCGACCGCACCGACGCCCTGATCGCTGAGCGGCTGTTCGGCCCGGTCGCCGAGAGCGCCCCGCCAGTCGAGGTCGCCGAGAACGACAATGTTCCCGCCCCACCCGCGGGGGCGCGCACCGCCGTGCGCTACCGCGCCAACGACTTCACGATCTCCCGCCAGCGCTCCTGGGGGACGCCAATCCCGATCGTCTACTGCGATCGCTGTGGCACCGTGCCGCTACCAAAGGAGCAGCTGCCTGTGCTGCTGCCGCTCGATTTGAAGCCCACCGGCGAGGGCAATCCGCTGGCCGAGCGTGAGGACTTCGTGAACACCACCTGTCCGACCTGCGGCGGCGCGGCCAAGCGCGAGACCGACACGCTCGACTGCCACTTCGACGCGCTGTGGCTGTGGGTGCCGGTTTGCGTGCCGCCATCGGAGCGCGAGCGCACGCTGGAGGAGATCCTGGCGCTCGAGGATCTGCGTGCTTGGCTGCCCAGCGAGCGAGTGGTCGCTGGCTCGGACAGCGGCAACTTCGTCTTTGACCAGCGCACCGTAACTAAGGCACTCAGAGACATCGGGCCGCTTGGCTTCCTGGGCGACGGCGAGCCGTTTGCGGGGTGCCTCTTCCACGAGATGGTGATCGCCGACGGACGCAAGATGTCAAAGCACCTAGGGAACGTGGTCGACCCGGACGAGCTGGTCGCCGCTTACGGCGCCGACACAGTGCGGCTGGCCGTCCTCTATGCCGCGGCGCCGCAGCGCTCGTTGAACTGGAGCGACAGCGCGGTGCAGCGCTGCCGACGCTTCCTGCGCCAACTGTGGGAGTACTCGCACGCGCAGCTTGCGGCACGGGAGAATCCCGAGGAGCCCAGCGAGATGGGGGCAGACAAGACCGAGCATCTGCGCAAGCGCCTGGATCAGTGGTGTGAGACAGCGGTCGAGAAGATCACCGAGGACCTGGTCGACCTGCAGATGCATACCGCCGTACGCAACGTGATGCGACTGTTCGACCGGATCAAGGATTACGAGAAGCGTGTACTGGCAAAGCGTGGCTCTCTGTGCGCTGAGGACCGGGAGTCGCTCCTACAAGCACTGCAATTGATCGCGCGTGTGCTGATCCCGTTCGCGCCGCACATGGCCGAGCAGCTGCTGATCGCCGCCAGCGCCGACGGCGAGATCGAGACGACATGGCCCACCGCGGAGCTTGTGTCACGATGACGAGCGCAACCAACACGAAGGATGGGTGAGAGCGGATGACGTCGGCAGATCCCGCGAGCGGGGACCAGAGCACGCGCTCGTGCGCGACCGAGCTTCTCTGTCACAAGTGCGGTGTGAAATTTGCCCTTGGCGAGCGCGAGGCGTTCTGCCCCGAGTGCGGAAAGTGCCTGGACGTCGGCTATGACTACGAGCTGGCCCGCAGGCGCATCTCCGAACTGGCGTTCGAGCGGCGCCCGATGAACATCTGGCGCATCTCCGAGCTGATGCCGATCCGCGACGCGAGCGTTCCGCCGAGGGTCGGGCAGATCTCCGGAATGAGCCCGTTGATCCCAGCCGATCGGCTGGGCAAGGAACTGGGGTTGAAAAAACTCTACGTCAAGGACGACAGCACCTCGCGTCCGAGCCTTTCCTACAAGGACCGCGTCGTCGGAATGGCAATCGCACGCCTGCTCGAGCTAGGCGATAAGGAGGTCGGCTGCGTGTCCACGGGCAACGTCGGCACGGCGGTCGCCTCGCTTGCGGCTAAGGCCGGCGTCGTTCCCTACGTCTTCTACCCCAACCGGCTGGAGCAGACCAAGGCCAAGGCCTGCCGAGCACTTGGCGCGCGCGTTTGCCAAGTGTCGGGCAACTACGACGAAGCCAACAAAGAGTGCCGTAAGGTCGCCGAAGCGAGTGGGTTGGAGTTCGCCAACATCACACTGCGTCCGTTCTACGCCGAGGGCGCAAAGACGATGGCGTTCGACATCGTCGAGCAGCTCGGCTGGCGAGCGCCCGAGCACATCGTCTCGGCCACGGCGGGCGGCACGCTCTCCTCGCGTCTGCACAAGGGGCTGGTCGAGTTGGAGCAGGTCGGGCTGGCGAGCACGAGTCAGACCAAGATGCACATCGCCCAGCCCGCCGGCTGCTCGCCGATCGCAAGCGCGATCGACGCCAAGGACGCGGAGATCCATCCCTGCCGACCCGAGACGATCGCGCACTCGCTCGCGATCGGCACACCCGGCGACGGCTATCTGGTGATCGACGCCGTGCTCTCGCGCGGCGGCAGCGCCGGCCAGGCTTCTGATGAGGAAATCTTCGAAGGCGTCGATCTGCTTGCCCGCACCGAGGGGATCCTCACCGAGCCTGCTGGCGGCACGACGATTGCGGTGCTCCGCAAACTCGCAGAGAGTGGAGAAGTCGACCCCGATGCGACGGTGGTGGCCATTATCACTGGCAACGGGCTAAAGACGCTCGAGGATCACCCGGAGAAGCCCTGGCCGCTGGCCGACTGCGAAGCGGAGGCGATGCTGTCCGTGCTCAGCGACTTCCGCCACGAGCAGGCCGCCGTCCCCGCTTAGTCAGACAGCGGCAGCGGCCGAGTCGGCCAGAATCAGCGAGTCCTGCGACTTGACCTTGCCGGCAGGGATGGCGTAGTCGTGCTCGCGCAAGCCTGCCAGCGCCTCAACCTTATCCTCGCCCGTCACCACCCACAGACGTGCTCGGGCGCGATCGAGCACCGGGTAGGTGAGCGTCATCCTGAGCTGAGACTGGTATGGGCCGCTGAGCGTCACATCGCGGTCGAGCACCTCCAGCACCGGATCGTCCGGCACCAGCGAGGCTGTGTGACCGTCTGGGCCCAGGCCAAGATGGATCAGGTCGAAATGCTCAGGCAACGAGGCCGCGTAACTATGCGCGGCGGCGTCGAGATCGGACTCCTCGACCGGCATCGGACGTAGGTGCTCGCGGGCGGGCTCGGGCAGACTCGTCAATAGGTGGGTGAGGTTGCGCGTTTGATTGCCGCCGGGGGCGACACGCTCGTCAACCTGGAAGATCGCGACACGCTGCCAGTCGATCTCGTGAGCGCCCAGCTCGGCGAACATCGCCCATGGCGTGCGACCACCGCTAACCGCCAGGGCGAAAGACCCGCGCGCTCCGATCGCCGCCTGCGCGTGCGCGGCTATCACTCCGGCGCCACGCCGGGCCACGGCGGCCGCATCTGGATGAATCTCGATTGGAGTGAGTTCGCTCACGCGCGACTCCGCATCGCCCGGTAGCGGCCGATCAAGGCGTTGGTGGAGCTGTCGTGCTGGAGCTCTGGCTCCCCGGGCGCTTGGAGCTCGGGGACAATCCGCTTGGCCAAGGCCTTACCCAGCTCGACCCCCCACTGATCGAAGGAGTCGATGCCCCAGACGACGCCCTGCGTGAAGACGCTGTGCTCATACAACGCCACCAGGGCGCCCAGAGTGTGCGGGGTCAAGCGCTCGGCCAGGATCGTGCTCGATGGACGGTTGCCCTCCATCACGCGGTGCGGTATCACAGCCTCGGGCGTTCCTTCCTCGCGGACCTGCTGCTCGGTCTTGCCGAACGCCAACGCCTCTGCCTGAGCAAACACGTTTGACATCAACAGGTCGTGATGGGCACCAAGCGGGTTGAGCGAGTGGGCGAAGCCGATCAGGTCGAGCGGGACCAGGCGCGTTCCCTGGTGCAGAAGTTGGTAGAAGGAGTGCTGGCCATTGGTGCCCGGCTCACCCCAGTAGATCGCGCCGGTGTCGTAGTCAACGAGCGTGCCGTCGAGCCGAACATGCTTGCCGTTTGACTCCATAGCCAGCTGCTGCAGGTAGGCGGGGAAACGCTTCAGGTACTGCTCGTAGGGCATGACGCCGAGCGTCTGTGCCCCGAAGAAATTGGAGTACCAGACACAGAGCAATCCCATCAGGGCGGGCAGGTTTCGCTCGTAGGGAACTGTGCGGAAGTGCTCGTCCATCGCGTGGAGGCCTGCCAAGAAGTCCGCGAAATGCGACGGGCCGATCGCGAGCATGGTCGATAGCCCGATCGCGCTGTCTAGCGAATAGCGTCCCCCTACCCAATCCCAAAAACCAAACATGCTGGTGGTGTCGATTCCGAACTGGGAGACACCCTCTGCATTGGTCGACACGGCCACGAAATGCTTGGCGACGGCCTCCTCGGCACCGAGACTCGCCAGCAGCCACTCGCGCGCCGAATGGGCATTGGTCATCGTCTCGAGCGTCGTGAACGTCTTGGAGGAGACGATGAAGAGCGTCTCGGCCGGGTCGAGGTCGCGGGTGGCCTCGACGAAGTCGGTGGCGTCGACGTTTGAGACGAAGCGGAAGGTCAGCTCGCGGCTGCTGTAGTGGCGAAGCGCCTCATAGGCCATCACCGGACCAAGATCCGAGCCACCGATGCCGATGTTGACGACGTTGCGAATCGGCAGGTCGGTGTGGCCACGCCACTGGCCTGAGCGAACCTGTTCACTGAAGGCGGCCATGCGGTCGAGCACCTCGTGGACCTGGGCGACGACGTCGACGCCGTCGACGATCAACGAGGCCTCGCGTGGCATCCGCAGGGCAACATGCAGGACAGAGCGACCCTCTGAGACGTTGATCGGATCGCCGGCGAACATCGCCTGTGTGCGCTCGCGCAATCCGACCTGCTCGGCGAGCGCCAACAGCAAGCGGATCGTCTCCGGGGTGATGCGGTGCTTGGAGTAGTCGAGATACAGGCCCGCGGCCTCGGCGGTCAGGCTCTCGCCGCGGGCCGGTTCAGCGGAGAACAAGTCGCGCAGGTGCTTTGGAGCGATCTCGCGGTGATGCTCAGCGAGCTCCGCCCAGGCAGGAAGGTGTCTTAGCTGTGGCATGCGTGCTCCGGGGCTGGGGTGCGCGTGGACAACCTGAACATGGCGGCGAAGATTGCCAGGCCGAGCGCGTTGGTGACGAGCTTGTAGTCGATTTTGATCTCGCTGAAGATGTCGGCGTGCGTTGGCCGCGTGTGCGGGATCAGACCGGCGGCGCTGAACAAGCCGGTGACGATGAGCGCGGCGATCACCATCGTTATGAACATCAGCGCGACGATCCTGACGGTGAACGGGACGCCGTAGTACTTGCGATAGATCAGCACGATCGGCACCACCAGCAGGTCGGCGAAGATGAAGGAGATCACACCGGCAAAGCCGATCCCTCCGGACCAGAGGACGGCGGCGAGCGGGATGTTGCCGACCGAGCAGACGAAGCTGAGGATCGCGATCACGGGACCGAGGATGGCGTTCTCGACCAACTTCACGCCAGCAGGGGCATGCGTGACGAACAGCGCGTTCCAGAAGCTGTTGTCGAGCTGTCCGATGAATCCGGCGAGCACGAAGCCGAGCGCGATCTCCTTGTAGAGCATCGTCCAGTCGTTGCGAAAATTGTGCGCCACGTCGGTCCAAGCGTCGATCGAGGTGAGCCGCTCGCGCACCCTCATGTGCACTTCGGCGCTGTCGTGCTGATGGCCCGAGTCCGCCTGAACGGCGTGTGCACGTGCCTGCTCTTCCACGGGCTTTGAGACAAACAGGCGCAGCAGCAGCGTCATCACGACGATCAGGATCAGGCCGCCGACGAACTCGGCGAGCGTGAACTGCCAGCCGATCAGGATCCAGATCACGATCCCAAGCTCGATCACGAGGTTGGTGGAAGCGAACTGGAAGGCAAGCGCCGAAGCGGCCGACGAACCCTTCTGGAACAGGCTCTTGGCGATCGCGATGGCGGCGTAGGAGCAAGACGAGGAGGCGGCGCCGAGACCTGTCGCGATCGCGACCGGGCCGGCGCCCGTGCCGCCGAGCGTGCGCTCGATTCGCTCGCGCGGGACCCACGCCTGCACGATCGCGGAGATCGCGAAGCCGAGCATCAGCGCCCACCAGACGGCCCAGGCCATCAGCAGGGCATCTCGGAGAGCGTCGAGGATCGTGTTGAGCACGCCGAATACAATAGGAAGGCGGGTCCGAGCGCGAGCTCTACCTCGGATGACCTCCTTACCCGAGGTTTTCGGCTATATCGTGATCGTAGATGTCAACAGTGTACGGTCCGAAGACCGCCACATTTACCGGTTTGCCCAGGGTGACCGGCGCGACGCTGAAGGATTCCGGAACCGGACGGGAATCGGAGACCAGGAAGGATCGAACACCGGCTACCGGCTTGTACCACGTACTGATCTCGTTGAACGGGAAGGGATGCAGGCCGGGGCCGTAGGGAATCGCCGGATAGACCCTGAGCGTTCCTCGCGTTTGCCAGGCCATGGCTGACGCGTCCCAATATGGTGCGTAACCGTGAGCAGCGTCCTCGGCCCGGACGTATTTCAAGATTTCATATGACGCTGCTCTGGATGGCCCGAGCGGCGACGGCGCCGATCCCTCGATGACGTGGTTAACCGCGACCAGGATCGCGAAGAATGCGACCGCCATCGCGAGGCGAACTCGGCCCCGGGCCGAGGGGGTGACCAAGCCGGGGAGCAACGCGGCGGATCCCGCGAACACCCCCGGAAGGTAACGCGCTGTAGCCAGGCCGGAAGGCAGACTGGAGAGTGTGAACACCAATAGGGAGATCACCACCACGAACATCCAAAAAGCTAGATAGATCTCACGACACCCGCTTGTCGAGCGCTCGCGTGCTCCCAGTGAGCCAGCGTAGCGCCATAGGAGGCGCAGAAGTATTCCTACGCCCACCAGCGCAAGAGCGCCAACGGCGAAGACCAGCAGTTCAGTGCCCTTCAACGGCGCTCCCCAGAACTGACCGCCGCCCAGGAAGGCCACTGCGGTCACTGTCACCTGGAGGTTCGCAAAGAGCGCTTCAGCGCCCACGAAGGACACTGGGAAGAACTGTGAGATCACGCCGCCTTCGATCATCGCTTTGTCGAGAAGTTGGCAGCCGACGATCACGATGGCGCCGACCGCGACGCAGAAGATCGCGATGTTGCGCTCCTTGGCGCCCGGATGACGCCACCATCCAAGACATCCCGCCAGTACGAAGCTCGGCAGCGCCACAAACTCGAACAGCTGATCCGTGGCGCCCAACGTACTCAATGCAGCCAGGGGTACACCCACCCCGATCAGCAACGGCCACGTGAGCCGGTCGCGGGCCGCTCGATCGGCAAGGAACACGAGCGTCGCCGCCAACAGCGCGGTGTGCACGACGAAATAGCCGTGGGTGTCAGGCGTGAATAGTATTTCGCGCATCTCATCGCCAAGCGCGACCATGATCACACCGGTGAGCAATGCGGCGAAAGTCCCGAGCGCCCGCCACGCTGTCCACACCATCAGGGCGATAGCGAAAAAAGCGAGCAAGACCGGGATCGCCTCCCACAGCTGCCAGTGGTCGGGAAGGCCCGCGGTGGCCTTCTCCAGCAACCACGCCTCGTAATAGTGATAATGGCCTAGTGTCACAAGACGTGGGGTCTCGTGACCGGCACCCAAGCCATCGGCCAGCACCAGTGCGGTGGCGCTATCGGCGTTCCGGTAAAGAGAACGCACGAGAGCCGGGAGCTGCCCAAGCAGAACTATGAGATTCACGACCCCGGCGAATGCCACCAGCGCGACGATCCACCGGGTACCGGCCGGTCTTCGAGTTTGCACGGCCGGAATCCTATCCTCACGACATGACGAGGCCTCTGAAGATCGCGCGGGATGAGCAGCCTGACCTTCCTCGCCTGACCGATGTCCTGATCAATCCCAATAGAAAAACCCCGCCGGAGCGGGGCTTTTCCTTAGCAGGTCGATAAGCCGGATTCTGTCGTGAGCAGCCATCCATCTATGCGGTCTACCTGGATCTCGGCGGGCTACCTGCAAACGATCCGCTTTGACCTTGCATCGGGTGGGGTTTGCCCAGCCGCCGCGTCGCCGCAGCGCTGGTGCGCTCTTACCGCACCATTTCACCCTTGCCTTCCGGCCGTTCACGTGGGACGGCCGGCATCGGCGGTTTGTTTCTGTGGCACTTTCCCGCGGGTTTCCCCGGGTCGATCGTTCGACCACCCTGCCCTTTGATGTCCGGACTTTCCTCGAAGGCGCAAGCCTCCGCGGCTGCTTGACCTGCACGATCACCCTAGCCGGTGAACGCAAACTTGTGAAGGCAAGGGCGCGGGCGCCCGGTCTTCACCGCAGCGAGTTCAGGACAGACGGGCGCTGCAGCCGAAGCAGACGCCGGTCGGCGCGTGCGCGCCGTCCCCGTGTTCGATGGCCATCATCGGCCCAGAACAGACCGGGCAGGAGACGGTACCGCGCACGGCCAGGCCCTCCCATACGCTGGTGATGAGCTCATCCAGCGTAAGCCTGCCGTGCGCGTCCGTCCGCCCCGTGGCCCCCGCGTCGCCCAGCCCGCGACGCGGTTCGTGCTCGAGGCCCTCTCCCAGGGCCGGGGCTCGCTCGAGCAGGAGGGTTGGCATCACATGCTCCTGAGCAATCCGACGACGCGCCCGAGCACCTTGACCTCCCGGGTGCGGATCGGCTCCATCGTCTCGTTCTCGGGCTGCAGGCGAATGTGGTCGCTTTCGCGGAAATAGCGCTTGACGGTCGCCTCCTCGCCAAGCAGCGCCACGACAATGTCACCCTGTTGCGCAGTTTCCTGCTGGTGGACCACGACAAGGTCGTCTTCCATGATCCCGGCGTTCTTCATCGATTCACCGCGGATGCGCAGCAGATAGTCGCCGTCGCTACCACCGGCGAAGGCCGGCACCGACACGTACTCTTCGACGTTCTCTTCGGCAAGGATCGGTTGGCCGGCAGCCACCGAGCCGAGTAGCGGCAGGCTGTCCTGGCTGACGATGCTGCGGACCCCCCCCACGGCCGCGTCGACGGCCTTATCGAGCAGCTCAATCGCCCGTGGCTTGGAGGGATCGCGCCGCAGCCGACCAACCTTCTCCAGGTTTGCGAGGTGGGCGTGGACGGTCGATGAGGATGCCAGCCCGACCGCCTTGCCGATGTCGCGCACCGTCGGCGGATAGCCGTACTTGGCCGAGTACTTGCGGATGAAGTCGTAGATCTCTTGCTGGCGCTTCGTCAGATCCATGTCTAGACGGCTCCTGGGTCGCGTTGATGAAGGCCTGAAACGAACGTGTGTTCGCACTGTAGCGATGCTCGTGGACGGATGCAAGTGCGGAGCGTCGGAACCGGGCGGCACCGGCCGTGGCCAGCGCGCGCGGTCTATACTCGCTTGCTCTGCGCCTGTGGCGGAATTGGTAGACGCGCAAGGTTGAGGGCCTTGTGGACCGCTTGGTCCGTGGTGGTTCGAGTCCACTCGGGCGCATGAAGAAAGCCCCGCAAATGTTGGGTTTTCTTAGCCTGGACAGGTGTTCGGTGGTGTTCTGTCGGTGTGCACACCCCCGACGGCTCGAACGCGCTGTGAGCGTGCAGGAAGATCGCGATCTTTGACTAGTCCACTGGCGCGACCGTTTGGGCGCTAACGCGGCAAGCGCTTCGAGAGCGAGCACGCGGCGCGGGAGTTCGACGCCGCGCTTACGGACTTGGATCCTCGCGAGAGGCGGGTCGACAGCGGCCAGCGGTCAGGCGACGTCTACTCCTACCCCACCTCGCGCGGGACGCGCTGGTACGTCAAGGCGCGCGGCAGCGATGGCGTGCAGGTGACCAGGCGCGGGCGACGGCGACGGCGCACCGATGGACCGCACCGCCGTCTCGCGTGATTGGCACAAGCAGATGTTGGAGGACGCGGCGCTGCGCGACATGCCGCTTCACGCGCTACGGCACACGGCGGCGGCGGCGGCGTGGTTGGCGGCGGGCAACTCGTTGATGTACGTGCAGCGCCAGCTCGGACATGCGGACATCCGCCGGACATCCGCACCACCGAGCGCTACTACGGTCATCTGGAGCGCACGTTCTGGCTGCCGCGCGGCATTAGAGGAGCCTTTGCTGGCCGCTTGCGGGCGTTCCGGCATTCCCTGATGGTCTGGCGGGCCGGGGCCGCAGGATGCCACGTGGGGATCGTTGGGCGTCCTGGCGTCCAAGCGGCGCGGGAGTCGTCGATCCATCGCTGGATGTCTGCCGGGACGAACCGCAGCGGTCCGTCCTCGCCTCCTATGCGGATCGATGGAATGCGGCCTGTCTTGGCGGCTTCGTACAGCCAGGAGCGCGATACGCCGAGCTGGGCGGCGACATCGGATGGCTTCAGGAGTGAGAGGCGAGCGAACAGAGATTCTGGACCCATGTTGCTATCGACCTCGTAGAACGTCCAACGACTTCCGGCGCATGCAAACAGGGAGATGCGTGGCGATCATACGGATCCGAGCCGTGACGCAGCGCGGACACAGCGCCTGCTGGACCCTGCATCTACGGATGAAAGTCAAGGGTTGCGCGAGGTTTTCTTCGGGGTTGCCGAGGCGTTGATCCGGGCTCGAGGGTGCGCTCGGGGGGCACAGCGATCGCACAGCGTCCTTAGGGCCGTGCATATGGTCTGTCCGCGATCCGTATCTCAGCGATCCGTATACACAAGGGCGGGCGTAGCGAAGCAGCCCGGGCCAAGGCCAGTCCTCGTCCCGTCGGCACGCAGGTATCTCCATCAGCGATGTTCGCTGAGCCGCTGCTCGGCGCAGGCGTGGATCTCGGAGGCGGGGACTTCGAGGGCTTCTGCGATCTTGAGGATGTTGGCGAGCGAAACGTTGCGCTCGCCGCGCTCCACATCCCCGTAGTAGCCGCGGTTGAGACCACTCTTGAGGGCGAGCCCTTCTTGGGCAATGCCCCGCTTCTTGCGCAACTCACGGAGCGCATCACCGAACGCGGCGTGTGCTGGAGATAGGGCCGGCATGCAGGCAGCAAGTCTGTCCACACCGCCTGCTATAAGTCTACCTGTTATACGAGTCAAGAGAGGGACCCCGGCCTCAACCGGCCGGGGCCCGACACAGGAGGTCATAGCTCCCATGCAGACCCATCGTAGATACACCAATAGCCACAAGGCGACCCAGCGCCAGACCTCTCCAGATGTACGTTGGCTGATCGGCAGACTGTGAAAGCCTCAGCATCAACATCAGCGCCAAGGAAGATCATGACATGACCAGCGACAGGAATGGGCCAGCACGGGGTCCGAGATCGACTGTAGGGTCTTTCCGCACCACGCGCTCGCCCGATCCTCAGGACATGCTCGCCACTACAGACCCACCGGCCACGCTCGTGCCAGCCTACTGGACCGATCTCGGGATCATGTACCAGAGTTCGATTGAGGACTTCCTCGGGTCGAGCATCGCCAATGCCGCCCGCAGCGAGGTACAGCTGATCTTCACCTCGCCTCCTTTTCCCCTGAACCGCAAGAAGAAGTACGGCAATCTTCGGGGAGATGAGTATCTTGAGTGGCTCGGGAGGCTCGCGGGACCTTTGGGCGACCTGTTGAGCGAGGACGGGTCTCTTGTTGTGGAGCTTGGCAACGCCTGGGAGCCTGGCGAGCCGGTGATGT
>DASTPN010000010.1:0-51342 GCA_035719985.1 Solirubrobacteraceae bacterium
GCGACGTTGATCGCCTTGAAGATCGCGTCGACGGGACCGTCGCCGGAGGACTCCCCCGTCTTGACCGTCGGTCCACCGCCATCGCCGGCGCCATCCTGGACAGACACCTCCACCCGTGCCATCGGCGGCCGTGTCGAGGAGGCGCTGACCTCAAACTCGCCCAGCGCGTAGGCAGCCACATCGTCTGAGCGCAGCTCGTCGGCGACCAGCGCCTCCAGATCCATTGCCGTGACTTGCTTCTTGCGGTCGGCGATCTCCTTGAAGCGCTTGAAGGCGGTGTTCAGTGCCTGCCCGTCGACCTTGAACCCCATCTCCTCCAGCGCCGCTCGCAGCGCATGGCGCCCAGAGTGCTTGCCCAGCACGATTGAATTACTGGCCAAACCGACGGTGGTGGCGTCCATGATCTCGTAGGTGGCTCGCTCCTTGAGAACGCCGTCCTGGTGAATGCCGGCCTCGTGCGCGAACGCGTTGCGCCCGACAATCGCCTTGTTGGGTTGCACCGGATATCCGCTCAGACGCGAGACCAGCCGTGAAGTGCGGGCGATCTCTTTGGTCTCGATCCCCGTCCACAGGCCCAGCGCTGGCTCGCGCGTGTGCAGCAGCATCACGATCTCCTCAAGCGAGGCATTTCCGGCCCGCTCACCGATGCCGTTGACCGCACACTCGACCTGCCGGCAGCCGGCTTCGATGCCCGCTAGCGAATTGGCGACCGCCAGACCCAGGTCATCGTGACAATGAACCGAGACTGTCACGTCGCGCAGCTGCGGAACCAGGCGATAGAGCTCTGAGAACATCGCCGCGTACTCGCCGGGCAGCGCGTAGCCGACCGTGTCGGGGACGTTGATCGTGCTGGCCCCCTCCTCCAGGGCGACGGCGATCACTTCAGCCATGTAGGGAATGTCCGAGCGCGAGCCGTCCTCGGGCGAGAACTCGACGTCATCGGTGTATTCGCGCGCGTGGGCAACCGCCGCCCTCACTTGACCAATCACATCCTCGCGTGTTGTCTGCAGCTTGCGCTCGATGTGAATGTCACTGGTGGCGATGAAGGTGTGAATTCGCGCCCGCTCGGCGTCACGCACCGCCTCCCAGGCAGCGTCGATGTCCTGCTTGGCTGTGCGCGCCAGCCCGCATATAACCGGACCTTCGACCTCACGGGCGATCGCTTGCACCGACTCGAAATCGCCAGGTGAGGTGATCGGGAAGCCAGCCTCGATGATGTCCACCCCCAGCCGCGCCAGCTGGTGGGCGATCTCCAGCTTCTCCTGTTGGTTCAGCGCGATTCCCGGCGACTGCTCGCCGTCGCGCAGCGTCGTGTCGAATACCTTGACGCGGTTGCGCTCGTCTCGTGTTGGGCCCTGTTTGCTCATGCCTTCGCTCCTTTCGCTCGCCTTTGCCTTTCTCCTGTGGGTTTGCGGCTACGCGGCCGCCACGCGCTATTCCCCCCGAGGGGGGAGCAGAAGGAGAAGAAGCGAAAGTGAGCTGCGAAACGGCATGTGCCAGGCAGGGTAGCACCGCGCCACGCGGACGCAAAGCGTACTCGAGGGTGGCACAGGTCGCCGCAGGCGGCCGAGCCGGGGCCCTCGTCGATCAAACCTCGAGCGTGACCGCCCAGCCGGAGTCAAAGCCCTCGGAGGCGACGATCCGATCGACGACCTCGCCCGGCACCGCGACATCGGTGGTGACGACCATCGCCGCATGGCGCTCGTCTTTTCCATCCGGTGTGTGGCCGACCGCGGCCGAGGAGATGTTGATGCCGTGCTCGCCGAAGATCGTGCCGACGCGACCGACCATACCCGGCAGATCGGCGTAGCGAAAGACCGTGACAAAGGGGGTCAGCTCGATCGTCAGCCGCCGCCCCTGCACCTCGACGAGGTGCGGAACGCGGTTGGGCCCGATGCCGGTGCCCGCCACCGCCACCTTCTCGCCACCTGAGACGACGGTGACGCGGATCAGCTCGTTGAAGTCCTGGGCCTCGGAGACCGACTTCTCCTCGACGACGATCCCGCGCTGCTGTGCGGTCGTGAGCGCGTTGACGAGGTTGACCTCCTGCTCGCCGCGGCCTTGCAGGGCTCCACAAACAACCGCCAGCGAGAGCATACGAGTATCGAAATCGCCGATCCGTCCCATGAAAGCTGCCTCGATCCGCTCGACCGAGCTGCCGGCGGCCAGTTCCATCGCCAGGCGACCGAGCTTTGTGGCGAGCGGCAAAAACGGCCCGAGCACCGCCATGTCCTCTGCGCCCACCGAGGGGATGTTCACAGCCGTTGAGACGACACCGCCGGTGAGCGCGGCGATCAGCTGCTCGGCGGACTGATAGCCGGCGCGATCGGTGGCCTCGACTGTGGAGGCGCCCAGGTGCGGTGTGACAACTACTTGTGGATAGCCGCTGAAGAGCGGATAGTCGGTGATCGGCTCGCTGGGGAAGACATCGAGCGCGGCGCCGGCGACCTTGCCCGAGTCAAGGGCCTGCTGTAGTGCGGCGTCGTCAATCAAGCCGCCGCGGGCGACATTGAGGATGCGTACCCCGTCGCGCATGCGCGCGATCCGCTCTGCGCTCAGCCAACCTTCGGTCTCAGGCGTCTTTGGCAGGTGGATCGTGACGAAATCCGCCTGTTCGCAGACCTCCTCGCCGCTTGCGGCCTTCTCGGCGCCCAACTCGCGGTAGCGCTCGGCGGACACATATGGGTCGAAGGCGAGCACGCGCATGCCGAACCCACGGGCACGCTGGGCGACCAGTTGGCCGATCCGCCCGAAGCCGAGGATGCCTAGCGTCTTCTCGTACAGCTCGACACCGGAGAACTTTGAGCGCTCCCACTTGCCACTGGTCAGCGAGGCCTGCGCTTGGGGGATATTGCGCGCGAGCGCCAACAGCATCGCCATCGTGTGCTCGGCGGCGGTGACGACGTTTGACTCGGGCGCGTTGGCCACCACGATCCCGCGAGCTGTGGCGGCGACGACGTCAACGTTGTCGACCCCCACACCGGCGCGGCCGATCGCGCGCAGCGAGCTCGCCTTCTCGATCAGCTCGGCGGTCAGCTTCGTCGCTGAGCGGATCAGGATGCCGTGGTAGTCGCCGATCCTCGCTTCGAGCTCCTGCTGTGACCAGTCAAAGCCGAGATCGACGTCGAAGTGCTCGCGCAGCAGCGCCACTCCGGACTCGCCGACGTTCTCCCTGACGAGCACCTTCAAACGCTCGCTCACGCGCCGATCCTTTCAACCACGAAGTCGATGCAGGCCGTCAAGGCACGCACGTCGTCTGGATCGACGACCGGGAACATCCCGATCCGCAGCTGGTTGCGCCCGAGCTTGCGATAGGGCTCGACGTCGACGATTCCGTTCGCGCGCAGGGTGCTTGCAAGCAGTTTGGCGTCGAGCGCCTCGTCGAAGTCGATCGTGCCGACAACAAGCGAACGCTTGGCTGAATCAGAGACGAACGGCGTCGTATACGGCATCCGCTCGGCCCACTCGTACAGGTGCGTCGAGGACTCGCGCGTGCGCGCCACGCAGGCATCGAGCCCGCCCAGTGCGAGCATCCAGCGCAGCTGATCGGCCAGCAGGAACAGCGAGGCCACTGCGGGCGTGTTGTAGGTCTGGTCCTTCAGCGAGTTTTCAAGTGCGACCGGCAGCGACAGAAACGCCGGCGTGTAGCGCCCGGACTCGTCGATCTCGGTGATCCGCTGTTGCGCGGCGGGACTGAGCAGCGCCAGCCACAGGCCACCGTCAGAAGCAAAGGCCTTCTGCGGGGCGAAGTAATAGGCGTCGGTCTGCGTGACGTCGAGC
Organism: Solirubrobacteraceae bacterium; assembly: GCA_035719985.1. Classification (GTDB taxonomy): domain Bacteria; phylum Actinomycetota; class Thermoleophilia; order Solirubrobacterales; family Solirubrobacteraceae; genus Palsa-744. The sequence goes on from DASTPN010000010.1 coordinate 3,781, forward strand.
GGGAGCCCACCGGCGCCGGAGGTGGCGTCGATCAACACCAGAGCATCTCCCGCCCCGGGCAGTCGCTGGACGGGCATCATCACCCCGGTGGAGGTCTCGTTGTGTGCCCACGCCACCACGTCGGCATCGGCGGCGTCGATCTCCTCGAGGTCGGGAGCGTCGCCGGCGTCTGCGCTCAAGACGGTCGAGCCCTCCAGAAACGGCGCCTCCGCGCTTGCCTGCGCGAACTTGCTGGAGAACTCGCCGAAGGCCAGGTGTAGTGCCCGCCGCTGCACGAGGCAGAAGCAGGCTGCGTCCCAGAAAGCGGTGGCCCCGCCGTTGCCGAGCACGACCTCGTAGCCGGCGGGCAGCGAGAACAGCTCGCGCAGCCCGGAGCGAATCTCGCCGACCAGCGCCTTGACGGGCTGCTGGCGGTGAGAGGTCCCCATCACCGCAGCACCATCGCTCGCAAGCCGCTGGAGGGCCTCGCCGCGCACCTTTGAGGGGCCACAACCGAAGCGGCCGTCGGCAGGCTTTAGCTCACCGGGAATGACCAGCTCAGCGGCCATTTAGAAAGACGTCTGGATCCAGTCCATGTGCGAGCGCAGCTCGCCACCGACGTGCTCGACCTGCGAGTCGGCCTGCTCGGCGCGCATGCGCTTGAAGTTCTCCTGGCCGGCGCGGTTCTCGGCTATCCACTCGCGGGCGAAGTCACCGTCCTGGATCTCCTTGAGGATCTGGCGCATCGCCGCGCGCGTCTCCTCAGTGATCACTCGCTTGCCGCGCGTGTAGTCGCCGTACTCCGCTGTATTGGAGATCGAGTAGCGCATGCCCGCCAGGCCCTTTTCGTACATCAGGTCGGCGATCAGCTTGAGCTCGTGCAGACACTCGAAGTAGGCCATCTCTGGGTCATAGCCGGCATCCACGAGCGTCTGAAAGCCCGCCTGCACCAACTCGGAGGCGCCGCCGCAGAGGACGGCCTGCTCGCCGAACAGATCGGTCTCGGTCTCATCCTTGAAGGTCGTCTCGATCACCCCGCCGCGGGTGCAACCGATGCCCTTGGCGTAAGCGAGCGCAAGCGCACGGGCGTTGCCGGTCGCATCCTGGGCGACCGCGATCAGTCCGGGTACACCCGAGCCCTCCGTGAACTGGCGGCGCACGAGGTGGCCGGGGCCCTTGGGCGCGACCATCGCCACATCCACGCCCGGTGGTGGCGTCACCTCGCCGTAGTGGATCGAGAAGCCGTGGCCGAACAGCAGCATGTTGCCCTCGGCGATTCCGTCTGAGATCTCCTCCCACACCTGGCGGTGTAGCTCGTCGGGCACGAGCATCATCACGAGGTCACCGCGTGAGGCGGCCTCGACCGGTGAGAGCACCTCGAGCCCCCCTTCGCGGGCCTTTGCCACCGAGGAGGAGTCCTCGCGCAGGCCGACCACGACGCTGACGCCGGAGTCCTTGAGGTTCAGAGCGTGGGCGTGGCCTTGGGAGCCAAAGCCGATGATCGCGACAGTCTTGTCGCTAAGTAGGTTGAGGTCCGCGTCGTCGTCGTAGAGCATGCGCCGCAGACTATCCAACCCACGACGATGTCCGGCGCGCCGGTCGATTTGCGGGGCGCCCGAGAGCGCCTTTTATGCGGTCCCCGTGCCCATAAGCGCCTGCATGGGGATATCCAGGGAGCCATCCTCGGCAGTGAACGGCTTCAAACGCTTGGCCAAACTCTTGCGAATGCTGGCGATCTCAGCCTCCGGGCGCGCGAGCACCGCGTCGTGGAAGCCGCGGGCGATATCGAGCGTCGTCTCCCAGAACTCATCGAAGCTCTCAGCCCGTTGACTGAAGGCCAAGCGCTCCACCCACACCTCCTGAAAGCCGGCGGCGCGCAACAGCTCGCGCAAACCCTGCTTGTCGGCCAGCGCGAACGGGCCCGGCGTGCCCGGCTGTGGCGGTGGCGCCAGGCCGCGTGCGATCAGCTCTGCGCCGGGGTGAAGCGCCCACGGGTTGAGCTCGATCGAATCCCACACCGCCAATGCAACGTGGCCTTCGGGGCGCAGCACGCGGCGCGTCTCGGCCAACGCGACGGCAGGGTCAGCCATCAGCATGTAACCCCAACGGCACAGGACAGCGTCGACGCTTGCGACCGGCAGATCGATCCATTCCGCGTTTAGCACCTGGAACTCGACGTTGGTAAGGCCCATTTCCCCGGCCCTGCGGCGCGCACCGTCGAGCATCGCATCGGCTTGGTCTGAGGTGATCACACCGCCCGCCGGTGCCACCATTTCAGCGGCAAGAAATCCCGTCTCGCCGAGACCGGCCGCCAACTCCAGCACGCGCTGACCGGGCTGCAGGTCGACCGCGTCGAGCATCCAGTGCGATACCGGTGCCGAGAGTCGACGCAGCGTCTCCTGGCGTGCGATCCAGCCGGAGGCTGCCTCTTCCCAATTGGTCAAGCTCGCCGCTCGGTGTGCGCGCGCAGCCTCGCCCTTCAGGCCGACCGCGGCAGCGCTGTCGGGGCGGTCCTGCTCGCGTCCATCCTCGCGCTTGACCGTACTCATGTCAGATCCCTTCACAACTCCCTGCGCAACAGCTTGCCAGAGCGCGTGCGCGGGAGCGGCGACGTACGCAGCGAGACGCTCTTGGGCACCTTGAATGGCGCCAGCTGCTCGGCGCAGTGGGCGCGAAGCTCTGCCTCGACGACTCCCGCCGAGGGTCTTGCCGGCATACGCCGGGCAGACGGCGGCCGTTCCGGTCTCAGTACGACGATCGCGCTGACCGCCTCGCCCCACTTGGCGTCTTCGCGCCCGAAGACAGCCGCTTCGAGCACATCGGGGTGAGACTCGAGCACCGCCTCAATCTCGCTGGGCACGATGTTCTCGCCACCGCTGACGATCGTCTCGCTCGCACGTCCGTTGACGCTGAGAGATCCCTGCTCGTCGATCGCGCCGAGGTCTCCGGTGTGAAGCCAGCCGTCGGTTGCCAACGAGCCCGGCGCCACGGTCGGGCCGGCAACGAGAATCTCACCGGAGGAGTCGATGCTCACATTTGTGCAGAACAGCGGCGGGCCGGCGGTGCTCACCTGTGAACAGGCCTCGCTGAGACCGTACGTCGGCGTCACCGGGACGCCGGCCGCGCGGGCGCGAGCGATTAGCGAGGTGGGAACCGGACCGCCACCGGTCAACGCATGACGCAGCGTGGGCGGCTTGTTCAGACCCGCATCGAGCAGGCGCGAGAGCGTGGTGGCGACCAGCGAGACCAATGTGATCTCGTCCTCTTCGAGCGCCTCCAGCACGGGCTCGGTGTCAAAGCGTTCGTGAATGACCGCGGTGCTCGCATAGATCGTCGATCGCAGCAGAATCGACAGGCCGCCGACATGAGCGAGCGGCAATGTGCACAGCCAGCGCTCACACGGGTCGACTCCGAGCGCCACGCCCGAACCGAGCGCGCTCCACAGGAAATTGCCGTAGGTCAGCCCGACCGGGCGCGACGCCGAGGTCGTGCCGGAGGTGTGGATGATCACGCAGACGTCCTCCAACTCGTGCGTGAAGGAATCGGGCTCCGCGCGAAAGTCTGGCCTTACGACCGTGAGCGGCGCCTTGGCCGAGAGCGGCGTATCCACGAATACGCGAGCGCCTGCGACCGTGCGCGCTCGCTCTGTCTGCGTCAAGCGCAGGTCGACCGGGACCGCAATGGCGCCAAGCAGTAGGCAGGCGTGCAGCGCGACCGCAAAATCGATGCCGGCTGGCAACGCGATCGCGACCCGCTCGCCTCGGCATGCCCCTAGTTCGGCCAGCTCGGCGGCGCCGCGTCGTGCTGCACCCCACAACTCGGCGTAAGTGAACGCCGTGTGCGGTGTCTCGACCGCAACGGTGGTGGGCATCGTACGCGCCGCCCGCGCCAGCCATGCCTCGACCTGCATTGCGCCAGGGTAGCCTTCGCGTGCGCTTAGAGCATCCTGGACACAGAAGCGCACGGCGCACAGGCCTGCACAGAGAGGAGCTTCACCGTTGAGCACGACTTGGACGCAGCTAGGTAATTACACCGACATCCGCTACGAGAAGGCCGCCGAGCCCGACCACGGCATCGCCAAGATCACGATCGACCGGCCACAGGTCAGAAACGCTTTCAGGCCACAGACGGTGATCGAGATCTCTCAAGCGCTCGAGCAGGCGCGTGAGGACACAGAGGTGGGCGTGATCGTCCTCACCGGCGAGGGGCCGCTTGCGTTTTGCTCCGGCGGCGATCAGAGCGTGCGCGGCGATTCCGGCTATCTGGCCGAGGACGCGGCCGGCAAAGCCGGCGTAGGGCGCTTCCACGTCACCGACCTGCATGTGCAGATCCGCCGCCTGCCCAAGCCCGTTATCGCGATGGTCGCCGGCTATGCGGTCGGCGGCGGGCAGGTGTTGCAACTGGTCTGCGATCTTGCGATAGCCGCCGATAACGCCCGCTTCGGGCAGACCGGGCCGCGTGTGGGGTCCTTTGACGGCGGCTTCGGAGCGTCGCTTTTGGCCAACATGGTCGGGGTGCGCAAGGCCAAGGAGATCTGGTTTCTCTGTCGCCAGTACGACGCTACCGAAGCTCTGGAGATGGGATTGATCAACGCGGTGGTGGCGCTGGATGAGCTGGAGGCTGAGACGGTGCGCTGGTGCAAGGAGATGCTCGCGCTCTCCCCGTTTGCGCTGCGACTGCTGAAGGCGAGCTTCAACGCCGCCGAAGACGGGCTCTCCGGAATCCAGCAGCTCGCCCATGACGCCAACCTGCTCTTCTATGGCAGCGAGGAGGCCCAAGAGGGACGCGAGGCCTACAAGGGCAAGCGCCAACCGGACTTCGCGCGCTTCCCGCGACGAGCATGAGCAGCCAACAAACAACCAGCACATCCGCAGCGGCGATAGGCACCACCACTGCAAGCGCCTCCAGTCCGGTTCACATCTGGTTGATGGCCGCTCGCCTGCGCACGTTGCCGGCCGCGGTGGCGCCGGTTCTGGTCGGCACTTCGCTCGCGCTCGGCAGCGGCAGCTTCCGGGCGCTGGCGTTTGTGGCGGCGCTGCTGGGGGCGATCTTCATCCAGGTCGGTACGAACCTCTCAAACGACTACTCCGACGCGCGGCGCGGTGCCGACAACGAGGACCGGCTCGGGCCGGTGCGAGTAACGGCCGGAGGGCTCGTGCCGCCGGGCAAGGTGCTGCTTGCCACCTGGATCACGTTCGGACTGGCGGTCCTCTGCGGGGTCTACCTGGTCGCCATCGCCGGCTGGGCGCTGATCGCGGTCGGTGCCGCCTCGATTCTGGCCGGGGTGCTCTATACCGGCGGACCACGACCCTATGGCTATGAGGGGCTCGGCGAGCTGTTCGTGTTCCTGTTCTTTGGCATCGTCGCCGTCACCGGCTCTTATTTCGTACAGGTCAGCGAGCTGGAGTGGCCAGCTTTTGCCTGTGCTGTGCCGGTGGGGCTGCTGGCCAGCGCGATCCTGGTCGTCAACAATGTCCGTGACCTGGAGACAGATCGGCGCGCGGGCAAGCGCACACTGGCGGTGCGGCTCGGGCGCGAGCGCACCCGCGCGCTGTATACAGCGATGATCGCGCTGGCGTTCCTGCTGGCACCGCTGTCGTGGGCGCTCGGTTCGATGACGGCCTGGTTGCTGGCGCCGTGGCTTGCGATCCCACTGGCGCTTCCGCTCGTGCGAATCGTGCGTACACGGGTAGATGGACCGACACTAAACGGCGCACTGGCGAAGACGGGGATGCTTCAGCTGATCTTCTGCGTGCTGTTCTCCGCCGGCATTCTTGCCAGCGGCGGGATCGGGAGCTGAGCACGCCACTGTGCATCTGAACGTGCGCCGGCACACGTTGCGCCTGCGAGCACCCCTGATCAGCGCCTATGGCGCGGTCGGCGAGCGGGTCGTGCTGTCGGTTTGGCTGCAAGATGAGGACGGAGCGGTCGGCTACGGAGAAGCGGCGCCGCTCGCTGCCTATGACGGCGTCAGCGTGCAGCGCGTCGAGCAGGCGCTGGAGCACTACCGGCCGGTGCTGGCCGCAAGCGCCGGGCTAAACGGCGCCGAGATTGTGGACGCCTGCCGGCGCGCCGATGACCTGCCCGAGGCGTTCGCGGCGATCGACATGGCGTTGTGGGATCGCGCCGGTCGGCGCGCGGGCAAGCCGGTGGCAGCGCTGATCACCGACTCACCCGCCCCATCGGTAGCGGTGAATGCCACGATCTCCGCGCTTGATCGCGCCGGTGCGTCGGAGGGGGCCGCCGCTGCCGCGGCGGCGGGGTTTGCATGCTTGAAGTTGAAGGTCGGCAGTGGCGATGACGCCGGCCGCTTGGCAGCCGTGCGAGCAGCAGCCGGGGCCCAGATGGCGATTCGCCTGGACGCCAATGGGGCTTGGACGGTCGAGCAGGCCGTGCGCAACATCGAAGCGCTGGCGCCGGCAGGGCTCGAGCTGGTCGAGGAGCCCGTGCATGGGCTCTCAGCCGTGCGCGCGGTGCGCGAGCGCGTGGCGACGCGGGTTGCGATCGACGAGACTGCGGTCGAGCATGGTGCGCTCACCGCCGGGGTTGCCGATGCCGTCTGCTTGAAGATCTCGCGCTGCGGGGGAATTTCCGGATTGCTCGCGGCCGCCACGCTCGTCCGTGCCTCCGGCGCCGAGGCTTATGTGGCCTCGACGCTGGACGGGCCGCTTGGCATCGCGGCCGCGATGCACGCCGCTGCCGCGCTTGCCTCCCGCGGGGCGCTGCCGGCCTGTGGCTTGGCGACGCTTGGGATGTTCGACGAAGTCCCAGCCGATCTGCTCGCACCGCGGCAGGGACAGATTGCGTTGCCCAGCGGACCGGGGCTCGGCGTCGAGCCGCTGCCCAATACAGATGCGCTATGACACCTGCGCACCGTCGCTGAGGACGCTGCTTTGGCAAATCGCGGCCGCGACGGCAGCCGGGCTCTCCAGCGGCAGGCGGTGCCCGCCCCGGGCGAGCTTCAGTCTGGCGTCGGGCAGTAACTCAACCATTCGCCAGGCAATTGTCTGGAACTTGGCGTCGCGATCGCCGGCAATCACCACCACGGGCATTAACAGCTCGCCCAGGCGAGGCCATAGCGAGGCCATCTCTCCCGTGCCCAGGCCGCGCAGAACAGCGGCCAGCTGGCACGGGTCGTTGCGAAGGTAGTCGGCCCGCGCCAGCGCCTCCACCGGCTCGGGATCGGCCGCGAACATCGGCTGCGCGCACCAGCGCTCGGCGAACTGCTCGATCGAGCCGGCTTCGATCTGCTTGGCAAGCTCATGATCGGTCTCGCTGCGCTGCGCCCGTTCGAGCGGATCCTCCAGCCCGGGGGCACTGGCGACCAGCACGAGCTTTGTTACACGCTCGGGTGCGCCAAGCGCCACATGCAGCGCGAGCCTGCCTCCGAGCGAGTACCCGCACAGGGTAAAGCGCTCAGGCGCGCGTGCCAGGACCGATTCGACACAGCCGTCGAAGTCGATCGCGCCCACCGCGTCGCTGCCTGCGCCTTTGGCGCCAGCGCGCTCGCCCAGGGAACCGTGGCCGGGGAGGTCGAGCGCGAGCGAGCGATAGCGTTCGCCCGGAAGATGGGTCAACACGTCATCCCAGCAGCGGGCGGTGCCTGCAAAGCCATGCAACAAAACGACCCACTCCACAAGCGCATCCTATGACCTCGGGCCCCGACCATCAGCCGCTGCTCGCCGCATTCGCCGATGAGCTCGCCCGCTGCGGCTTGCGCCACGCCTGCACCTCACCGGGATCGCGCTGCGCGCCGCTCGTGCTGGCGCTAAGCGCCGAGCGGCAGTTGCGTTGTTATTCGCACATCGACGAGCGCAGCGCCGGCTTCTTCGCACTCGGACTGGCAAAGGCGTCCTACCGGCCGGTCGCGCTGACGTGCACCTCGGGCACTGCCGTCGCCGAGCTGTTGCCCGCTGTGGTGGAGGCGCACGAGGCGCGTGTGCCTCTGATCGTGCTGAGCGCCGACCGGCCGCCGGAACTGCGTGACATCGGTGCCGGACAAACGATCGATCAGTTGAAGATCTTCGGCGGCTTTGCCAAGTGGTTCTTTGAGGTCGGCACGCACGCGAGCACGGCCGAGAGTGTGCGTTGGATGCGGATGCTGGCCTGCCGTGCCTACTGGACGGCGGTTGAGGGCAGGCCGGGGGTCGTGCACCTTAACTTCGCCTTGCGCGAACCGCTCGTAGTCAACATGGCGCCCGAGCCACCGTGCGCAGGCCGCCCCGACGGGCGGCCGCTCGTGACCCGGTCCGCAACCCGCGTTTTGGCGCCCACGGACGCCGAGTCACTGGCCCAGCCGGTGACAGCCTGCCGACGTGGACTGGTGGTGGCCGGCCGCCACGAGCGCGACACTCCGCTTGGCCAGGCCGCTGCCACGTTCTGCGCGAGGGCCGGCTGGCCGCTGCTTGCCGATCCCCTCTCAGGCGCGCGACGTGGCGAGGCGGCCATTGCTCACTACGACGCCCTGCTGCGAGATGACTCATTTGCCTTGGCAGCCAGGCCCGATCTGATCTTGCGCGTAGGCGATCTGCCCACTTCCAAGCCGCTGCGGGCGTGGCTGGCCGGGATGCCCGAGGTGCCGCAGGCCGTGATCGACGCTGAGGGCTGTTGGCAGGATCCGGACATGACGCTCTGCCGTGTCTTCTCGTTGGAGCCGGCCGCCGCGATTGAGACGCTCGATGCTTTGCCGGCAGATCCCGACTGGCTTTCGCTATGGAGCCGCGCCGACAAACGGTCGGCTCGCGCGATCGGAGAGTCGCTGGCGCTCGCCAACGCCGGGCTGAGCGAGCCGGCCGTGGCGAGCGAGCTTGGCGTGCTACTGCCGGAGAACTCGACGCTGTTCGTCGCCTCCTCGATGCCCGTTCGCGACATCGAGACGTTCTGGCCGGCGCGAGCGGACCCGCCCCGAGTGCTCTGCAACCGCGGCGCCAACGGCATCGACGGGACCGTCTCGAGCGCTTTTGGCGCGGCCGCCGCCAGCGTGGGGCCGGTGGTGCTCCTGATCGGCGACGTGGCCTTCGCACACGATCTCGGCGGGCTGCTTGCCGGCAGCCGGCTCTCTCTGAAGCTGACGATCGTGCTGATCAACAACGGGGGCGGCGGCATCTTCGATTTCCTGCCGGTCGCAAAGGCCCCCCTTGCGTTGCAAGCGGACCGCTACCGCGAGCACATCGCCACACCGACAGGGCTGGACTTCGCCAAGGTCGCCGATTGCTACGGCCTGAGCCACGAGCCGGTATCGGACATGGCCGGCTTTCGAGCCGCACTCGAGCGCGCACTGGAGGCGCCGCACTCGACACTAATCGAAGTCAAGAGCGAACGATCGGCAAACGTCGATCTGCATCGCCGCACCTGGGACGCCGTGTCCAAGGCGCTCAGGAGCTGAGCAGCGGCAACAACGCAGCAAGCTTGATCTCGGTCTCCCCCAGCTCCGTGTGCGGAACCGAGTCGCGCACGATCCCGTTGCCGGCATAGCAACGGGCCACGTTGCCTCGCAACAGTGCGCAACGCAACGCGACGCAGAACTCGCCGTCTCCGGCGGCGTCACTCCAACCGACCGGGCCCGTGTACCAGCCGCGATCGAGTCCCTCAAGCGCCGGGATCAGCTCCAACGCGGCGTCGGCCGGCTCACCGCCGACGGCCGGGGTCGGATGCATCATCCCCGCCAGTTCGATCGCCTCGATCGGCGCCGCCAACTGGGCGCGGATCGGTGTAGCCAAGTGTTGGATGTTGGCGATCCTCACCAGCGTGGGCTCGGGGGATGCCGCCACCCAGATCGCGTGACGGTTCAACGTGCGCTCGATTCGGCGCACGACGATTGCGTGCTCCTCGCGGTAGCTTGGGTCGCGCAGCAAACGCTCGCCCAGGTGGGCATCGACTGCGGGGTCGGCGCTGCGCCGGGTTGATCCTGCCAGCGCTATCGTGGAGATGCGCTGGCCCTCGCGCCGCACGAGCAGCTCCGGGCTGGCGGCGATCAGAGTCGAGTCTCCCCTGCCGACGCAGAAGACAAAGCAGGAAGAGAAGGCATCGCGTAGCACGCCGAATAGGGCGCCGGGGTCATAGTCGCTGGGGGCGTGGACCTCGACGTCGCGGGCGATGACGATCTTCTGGATCTGTCCCTTGCGGATCCTCTCAGCGGCGCGGGCCACCGCGGCTTCATAGTGCTCGGGCGGCATTCCGCTTGAGACCTGATAGCGACCGGTCGGCGCCGGGTCAAGCAAGGGAAGTGGAGCGTTGGAGAGCTCATTGACGCGAGTGCACAGACGTCTGAGCAGGTCCTCTTCGGTGTCGTCAGGGGCGGCGAGCGTTGCAAGCGTCATACGGACCTGAGCATGTTCGCTGCCGCCTTCTCCGTTACCGCCGCCGCCTCTATTGCTGGTCCCGCTCCCATCGCGGGTAAGCGCGAGCTCGGGCACGAGCATCGATGCGGGTGCAAAACCACGCCACAACGGCGAGGAGCCACCGTCTGGGGCAAACGCGAAACCACCGAGCAGAAGCGGGCCACCACCGTCGGGATCGCCGGGCGAATCCGCGACAGCGGCGGCGCTGAGCGTGCGCCAACGGTCTGCCACCCGCGCAAAGCGCGCCGGTCCGTGCTCCTCCAGGCGCAGCACCTCCCCAAGTGCTGCCAGGGCCGAACCGGCGCGATCGGGCTGCTCGAAAGCAAACCACGGCTCACCCGCCCGGCGCGAGGCACACACGACCGCCACCGGATCCACGGTGACCGGCAACGGGCACGCCATCGTCGCGAGCGTTGCTCGCCCTGAGCGCCGCGCGCGCCGCAAAGCCAGCTCGATCCGCGCGCTCAAGCGCTCGCGATCTGACTCACTGAGAGCGAAGGGCGAGCGCTCGCCGGTCCGGACGGCCACGTCTCAAGCCTACTTCACCGTACGCTGTCCACCCGGCCTGCGTACGGCCGTCTAAGTCTCGCCTCGCCCCCTGGCGATCGCTATCTCCCCCGTGCGCATCATCTCGATCAGGCCGAACGGACGCACCATGCTCTCAAACGCCTCGACCTTGTCGGTCGTACCGGTCACCTCGATCACCAAGGAGCGCTTAGTGACGTCCACGACCTTGCCTCGGAATATCTCGATGATCTGCATCAGCTCGCCACGCTGAGCGCCGTCGGCTGAAACCTTGAACAGGGCCAGCTCGCGAGCGACCGTGTCGGTCGGCTCCAAGTCGCGGATCTTCAGCACGTTGACGAGCTTGTGCAGCTGCTTTGTCACCTGATCGATCGGGTGGATCGCGCCATCGACGGTGAGCGTCACACGCGAGATGTGATCGTCGTCGGTGGGGCCAACCGTGAGCGTGTCGATGTTAAAGCCGCGGCGCGCGAACAGGCCCGCGATCCTGGTGAGGACACCGGACTTGTTCTCGACGAGGATCGAGAGCACATGCTTGCGCCCCGAGCGCAGGTTGCCGGAGGCCTGCAGCGCCTCCAGGCTCAGCGGCTCCTTCGTTGCAGGCTCACCCACTGCGATCACCCCACCATCTCGCGGGCTGCTTGCCCGGCAGGGATCATCGGATAGGTGTTCTCCTCGCGGGTCACCTTCACGTCGACCACAACCGGGCCGTCGGTAGCGATCGCGCGCTTCATGTCATCCACCAAGGTGGCCTTGTCTTCGAAGCGCATACCGGTGGCGCCATAGGCCTCGGCCAACTTGACGAAGTCCGGGTAGGGGCCCATGTCTACATGGCTGTAGCGCTTATCCCAGAACAGCTCCTGCCACTGGCGCACCATGCCCAGATAGCCGTTATTCATGATGAACACCTTGATCGGGATGTTCTCCTGGGCGCAGGTGGCGAGCTCCTGTGCGTTCATCTGCACTGAGCCGTCGCCGGCTATGCAGCAGACGGTGCGATTGGTGCAACCGACGGCGGCGCCCATCGCTGAGGGCAAGCCGAAGCCCATCGTGCCGAGGCCGCCGGAGTTGATCCAGCGGCGCGGCTTGGGAAAGCCGTAGTACTGAGCGGTCCACATCTGGTGCTGGCCGACGTCGCTGGTGATGATCGCCTCGCCGCCGGTGGCCTCGTGCAGCGCCTGGATCATGTACTGCGGCTTGATCTCCGAGTCGGTCGAGTCCTCGTAGGCAAGCGGATACTGCTTGCGCCAACCTTCGATCTTCTCGCACCAGTCGCCGAGCCGGGCCGGATCGGCGCTGAGCGCGCGGTACTCGACCACGAGCTTTGCCAGCACGTGCTTGGCATCGCCCACGATAGGGATGTGCGCCGGCACGTTCTTGGATATCTCCGCCGGGTCGACGTCGATGTGGATGAACTTCGCTCGCGGCGCGAACTCCGAGAGCTTACCCGTGATGCGATCGTCAAAGCGCGCGCCGATCGCGCAGATCAGGTCCGCCTCGTCCATCGCGTAGTTGGCGGCGCGCGTGCCGTGCATGCCGAGCATCCCAAGCCACTGCGGATGCGCTGCGCCATCGGCGCCGACGGCCGGGAACGCGCCTAGGCCCATCAGCGTGCAGGTGACCGGGAAGCGATCGCTGGTGGCGAACTCCACCAGCTCCTCGGCGGCGTCGGCCGCGACCACGCCGCCGCCGGCGTAGATAACCGGACGGCGTGCGGCGGCCAACGCCTTGGCGGCCTGGCGGATCTGCTTCTGGTTACCCTCGAGCGTCGGCTGGTAGCCGGGCAAGCGCACGTCGGCCACCGGCTCGTAGGGGATGTCCGCTCGCGAAAGATCCTGTGGGATGTCGACCAGTACTGGGCCGGGGCGCCCCGAGCGCGCGACGTAGAAAGCCTCGTGGATCGCGCGCGGGATTTCCAGCGGGTCCTGGATCATGAACGAGTGCTTGACGATCGGCATCGTGATGCCGATCGTGTCGGCCTCCTGGAAGCCGTCGGTGCCGAGCAGCTCGGTGCGCACCTGGCCGGTGATGAACACGACCGGGACGGAATCCATCATCGCGTCGCAGATAGGCGTGATCAGGTTGGTGGCGCCGGGGCCGCTGGTGGCAAAGGCGACGCCGACGCGGCCGGTCGCCTTGGCGTAACCCTCGGCGGCGTGGCCGCCGCCGGCCTCGTGGCGAACGAGGATGTGGCGGATGCCGGCGTCGACGAAGGCATCGTAGGTGGGCAGGTTGGCGCCGCCGGGGAGGCCGAAGACGACATCGACACCCTCCGCCTTCAGGCATTCCATCAACGCATCCACAGCGCGCATCGCACCGACCTCCTTTCATTGATCGCAGGGTCGCAAAAGCCCGGGAGCGTCGGTCGGCTCCCGGTTTTCGAGTAAGGCGAGTGTACCAGCGGGTTTTCGCGCCCAGAGGCGCGTCACCTGCTCCGAGCGCGGCTCAGGAGCTGCCGATGAGGACGCCGACGGCTAGCACCAGCGCGCCCGCGAGCGTCACGACGACGAGCGAGGAGCGCAGCGAGACCTGCAGGAAGCGCTCGCGCACCCAGGCGATTGCGAACAGCTCAACAGCCACGACGATGCCGGCGACGATCAGCGCGTTGTGAGTGTCCTTGATTAGGAAGGGCAACGTGTGAAAAAGGCCACCAAGCGCGGTCATGGCGCCGGTGATCGTGCCGCGCACGACGGGCGTGCCGCGGCCGGTCTGTTCGCCAGTGTCAGAGAGGCCCTCGGATATGCCCATGCTGATGCCGGCGCCCACCGCTGTCGAGAGCCCGACGACAAACGCCGTATGCGAGTTGGAGGAGACTGCGGCGGCGAAGATCGGCGCGATCGAGGAGACCGTGCCGTCGATCATTCCCACCAGCGCGGGTTGCACGACGCGTAGGACGAAATCGCGCTCGTTCTCGAAGCCGGCGCGCTTGATCAAACGCGCGATCACGGAATGGGAGGAGCTGGGCGCTGTCTTGACCTCAGATGCCATAGCTGAGGACAGCCTATGTAAAGATCGAGCTTAGGACGGCCTAATAATCGCCGTCGTCGTTGGCAAGGCAGCCTCCCCGCTCAGGCGTAGTAGCGAGCTATGACCTGGAGCTGGCTGAAGACGTCGTGCGAGAGGAACAGGATCACAATCGCCGCCGCAGTCGCCGGCGCCCATCGCCGGCCGGCGCCACGGACTGCGAGCGTCAGTATGGCTCCGAGCAACGGCAGCATCGGCAACAAGTAGCGAGGATCGCCATAGGCTTCCACATGGGAGATCACGTCAGAGTCATACGAGGCGACCCCAACCATTGCAAACACTCCAACGGTCATGATGATGTACGTGAGAAGCTCCGGCAGACGATCACGCAAGGCGGAGCGCCGACCGAACATCTCCCGAAGCGCAAGCAGCAAGATCAGAACCGTCGGCACCAGCGCAACGCGAACAACCCAACCGGGAAATTGCGTGTCTATCCAACCGTAGAGACCCACGGATCGAGTGAACCACACGTCCCAGAAAGTGGACATACCCTGGAAGTAGTGCGTCATTCCCGGCAGGTACGGAAGATACAACTGCCATATGTAGCTGAACTTGTTAAAGACAGAGCCCTCTACCGTGCCTGCTGCGCTTTCCGAGGCAATCCCGAGAACGGGTTGACTCGACGAGAGATGCAGGAGCACATCGAGCGCCGCCGGGAGAATCCCGATTCCTGCGGCGATGCCAAATGACGACCACGCGGCCGTACGTTTGAGTCGAACATCTCGTACGCACACAAAGATCAACCCGATAAACACACCGGGCGCCAGGCCGGCGAAATTTAGCTTTGTGAGAAAGCCAACCACGATGAGAAGGCCCGTCACGACGGCAAGAGGACGACTGAGGCCACGGCGGAACGCGCGGGCCAGACAAAGAAACAGACCCGCAGAGACCGCGTAGAGCATGGTGTCGGGATTGAGAGTGCCCGACATGAAACCGAACAGTGGCTGAAGCGCAACGCACATTGCGCCCGCCGTCGCGGCCCACGGAACACCCGGCAAGAGCTCGCGTAGGAAGAAGAAGATCAGCAGCACCGTCAGGCCCGCCGTCAAGGCGGCTAGCAGCCTCATCAGCTGCAGCTGCCACAGCACGTTGCCTGAGCCGAGCGCATAGGGAATCGTCTGTATCGCATAGAACAGCGGTGGTTGAGACGCCGCAACTCCCGCGGCCCCCGACCCGACAGACGAAGCGTTGGCGTCAACGGCGCGCGTGAGCCCTTCTTGCTGAGCGGCAGACGATATTGCCGGCACTTGCGGTTTCAACCGTATGGCAGCCTGATTTAGTTCGCTCAATACAAGCGACTCCGCGGGAGACTCGGGTTCGGAGCCCGGTCGAGGCAGTTTGCCCGTTTCGGCGAGTAGCTGGACGTAAGCAAAATGGTCAGGCTCGTCGCGACCCTGAAACGGCGGCGTGATGATTGACCACGCAACCCCGTTGAGAATCGCGATCGATACGCATGTCCATGCGATTGCCGGGATCCTTGCGAAGATGCTGCGCAGATCGATCGAAGGCCATCGCCAGGCTCGCGCGACCCGGCCGCTAATCGACCGTCCTGGCATCGAGCGCCTCCCGCCTGCATCCAGGCTCCTGTTGAAGGAGCGTGACCCGACGGCGGCCTTGCCCGACTTAGCGCCCGGGCGACGTGTCTTGGTCACTCGAATCCCCTCCAAACAGCTCGAAGCGACAAACCGCCCACGATGGCCATAAGTCCAAGGACGAGTAGCGAAACCCAAGTTCCGGCCAGCACGTGGCCGACCCCGAGGTGACGAGCAACAGAAAGCCCTCGCGACCACCAGGAGCCGTCGCCGTTGGCCAGATATTCGACTGTCAGCCTGCCGCCCAATGCTTGGCCAGAGCGCGATACCGCCGCTTCACGCGTCGGGGTGTCAAAGCCTATGAGCGCTATCGACTCGCTGTTGGAAGTAACGTCAAAGCAGAGCTTTGCGGGGTACACCGTCCGATCGACCGGTCTTACTGGGATTGTCACCATGCCCCCGGTCCAATCCGGGGCTCGGCTGCCTTCGGTGATCAGGCGCGAGCGCGAATAGACCTTCACATGCACTCGGAACCCAAACGTCGCGTCCAAACCGAGCCGGATCGCCGACGTTCCCGCGGGAAGTGCTTCATTGGCTTGGCATGCTGCGGCACCCTTGGTCGCCGTGGCGAGTTCCGCCGACTCGGGGGCATTGGCGCGGAGAACCCGAGGGGGCGCACGGCTGAGCGTCCAAGCGCCGACGGCCACCGCGAGTGCGACACACGCGATCGTCGCTACCTTCAAACCCTTGACGCCTTCCATCTTTCCCCGAATCACATAAGATTCCACAACACTGATTAGTTGGGGCAGTCTAGTCTTGCTATGCGCAAGTGACTCGGTAAAGAGCGTCTAGGCAGATACGCTTAGCCGGCACATCACGCCGCACACTCTTACAGCGCGCTATCCCGAACGGAAAACAAGTGGGAAACAGACGCCCACAAACGTCACCGGCTCAGTGCGGACGAGGCTATGTCCGTTGGGACGATTCCGGCACGAGCGTCCGATCGGGATACTCAAGCTCCTCACCGCAGCGCGTGCACAGCGCGTCGTAGGCCGTGGTGAGGCGCCCGCATTTCGGGCAACGTCGATGCGGCTCGTCTCGGTCGAAGCGGTAGGCGATCGCGGCCAGCAGGCCGAAGATCGGCACCGCTCCGGAGATCAGGAACCACAGCCAGAAGGAGCTCCCCTTGATGCGCCCGACAATGCCGCCGGCGAGAGCGAAGCAGAAGGCTATGACGACGTAGGCCACCCGCGGCCCTGGGAATCGCCTAGAACAGCGTGCGCCACGCCCAGATCAGCGCGAGCACTCCGAGGATCAAGACGAGCGGGCCTGCGATCGCAAGCGCTATGCCGATGATCACCTTCAGCAGGATGTAGCCGACGACCACCAACACCAGCACCGCCACGACGGTCTTGCCCAGCGAGCGTGAGGTTTCCCCCTGTGAGGTCTGGTTCACGACTCAGAGCGTACCGCACCCGCCGGGCGTGACGAGCCGCATTAGCGCGCGGCCGGGCAGGCTGAGAAACCCTGCCCGGCCGCGTACAGTCACCTCGAGGAGGGGACTCGGGGTGAGGTCTTCCGGTCCAGGCCCTGGGAACGCCCGACGCTGGTGAGGCGATAGCGACGGATGCGAACACCCTGGCCTGAAACGACCGCCTCTTCCTCGGGCAGGAGGAGAAACCGCCGAGGAGGAGTTATTGAGTTGGAGATCGGCCTGTTCATGAGGAGCATGATGCCCACCAAGGTCGTTCTTGCCATTGGACTCTCGTCCAAAATGTGGCGGGGGCGTCTGGATCAGATGCCGAGTTGCTCGTTCACGAGCCTGGTGACCTCGCCGCCGTCGGCGCGGCCTTTGGTCTCGCGCATCACATAGCCGACGATCGGTCCAATCGCCTTCGCATTGCCCGAGCGCACCCGCTCGGCGGCCTCAGCATTAGCTACCAGGGCCGCCGCGACCACCGTCGCCAGCTCATCGCCGCCGCCAATCGCGGCAAGGCCCTCCGCCTGCACGATCGCCGTCGGATCGCCGCCCTCGGAAACCAGCCGATCGAGCACCTGCCGGGCAGCGCCGACGCTCACCTTCTTGGCGGCGAGCAGCCCGCACAGCGTCGCCAGCGCCTGCGGCGCGACCAACGATTGGTTGGGGTCGCCATCGGCCCCCTCCCGCTCACCCAGTCGCGCGAGCAAGTCGCCTGCGATCCAGTTGGCGAGCAGCTGCGGCGGCGCGGGCGGATCTACCTGCGTCGCCAGCGCCTGCTCGAAGTAATCACCCAGCTCCAAGCGGAAAGCGAGCAGACGGGCGCTGTCGGCGCTGAGACCCAGCTCGCGCTCGAAGCGCTCGGCGCGAGCGGCCGGCAACTCGGGCAGCGCCGCCGCCGCGGCAGCGAGCATCTGCTTGTCGACCGCCACGGGCACCAGGTCGGGCTCGGGGAAGTAGCGGTAGTCGTGCGCCTCCTCCTTGGAGCGCAAGGAAGTGATGCGACCAGAATCGGGATCGAAGTGCAGCGTCTCCTGGATCACCCTGCCGCCGTCGCCCAGGATCTTCTCCTGGCGGGCGATCTCGGCACGGATACCGCGTTCGATGAAGCGGAAGGAGTTCATGTTCTTCAGCTCGGTCTTCGTGCCGAGTTCCCGCGAGCCGGCCGGGCGCAACGAGATGTTGGCGTCGCAGCGCAGCGAGCCCTCCTCCATGTTCACGTCTGAGACGCCGAGCTGGCGCATCGTCGTGCGCAGCAGCCGCAGCCACTCTCCGGCCTGCTCGGCCGAGCGCAGATCGGGCTCGGTGACGATCTCCGCCAGCGGCGTGCCGCCACGGTTGAAGTCGACGATCGAGGCATCGGAGGCGTGGATGCGCCCGGACGCACCGACGTGGATCAGCTTGGCGGCGTCCTCCTCCAAATGTACGCGGTGGATGCGCACCTCGGCGAGGTCGCCGCCGAGGCACAGCGGCTCGTCGTACTGGGAGATCTGGTAGCCCTTGGGCAGGTCGGGATAGAAGTAGTTCTTGCGGTGAAAGATCGAACGCGGCGCCAGCTTCGAGCCCAGTGCCAGGCCGATCGTCAGGCCGAAGTGGACCGCCTGGGCGTTGGCGACCGGCAGTGCTCCGGGCAGGCCAAGACAGACCGGGCAGGTGCGCGTGTTGGGAAGCTCGCCGAAGGACAGTTCGCAGCCGCAGAACATCTTCGTGCGCGTCGCCAGCTGGATGTGGATCTCCAGCCCGATGACCGGCTCGTAGGCGGTCATGCCGCGCTCCAGCCGCATCGACCGGGCCGCGAGCGGCGAGCGCTGCGCATCGAGCTCATGCCCTCGCGGCGCTGCCGTCGAAGCCGAAAGCCTGCTCCAGCGCGAACGCCGCGTCGAGCAGCCGAGTCTCGCTGAAGGCCGGGCCGGCGAGCTGAAAGCCAACCGGCAACCCTGCCCCGCCCGGGCCCAGAGAGCGATCCGAGCCGGCCAGGCCACACGGGATCGAGATCGCCGGGATGCCAGCCAGCGACATCGGCACCGTGCAGAAGTCGTTGAGGTACATTGCCAATGGGTCGCCGGTCTTCTCCCCCAGCTCGAAGGCGACCGTCGGCGCCGTTGGCGTCACGATCAGATCGCAAGCGGCGAAGGCGGAGCGGAAGTCCTCGACGATCTTCGTGCGCACGCGCTGGGCTCGGCCGTAGTAGGCGTCGTAGTAGCCGGAAGAGAGCACGTAGGTGCCGAGCATGACGCGGCGCTTGACCTCCGCGCCAAAGCCGTCGTGGCGGGTGTCGGTGTACATGCCGTTCAGGCCGCCGCCGGCGTCAGAGACGCGCAGGCCATAGCGGACGCCGTCGAAGCGGGCCAGGTTCGAGGAGCACTCGGCGGGGGCGATGATGTAGTAAGCCGACAGCGCGTGCGGGGCGTGCGGCAGGCGGACGCTCTCGACCGTGGCGCCCAGCGCTTCGGCCTGTGCCAGTCCGGCCTGGAAGGCGGCGAGTACGCCCGCTTCGACGCCCTCGCCCGTCAGCTCCTCGGGAACGCCGAGGCGGATGCCGTCCAGGCGCTCGGCGCTCGGCATTGCGATCTCCCCGGGGAAATCGAGCGAAGTGGCGTCGCGGCGGTCGCGGCCGACCATCTGGCGCAGCATCAACGCGGCGTCGGTGACGTCGCGGGTGAGCGGTCCGGCTTGGTCGAGCGAGGAGGCGAACGCGATCATCCCGTAGCGCGAGACGGCGCCGTAGGTGGGCTTGAGCCCGACGATCCCGCACAGCGCGGCCGGCTGGCGGATCGATCCTCCCGTGTCGGTGCCAAGCGCCCACGGCGCCAGGCCGGCCGCAACCGCTGCCGCGCTGCCGCCGGAAGAGCCGCCAGGCACCCGCGACGGGTCCCACGGGTTGAGCACCGGGCCGTAGGCCGAGTTCTCGTTTGAGGAGCCCATCGCGAACTCGTCCTGGTTGGTCTTACCGAGCAAGCTCGCGCCGGCGGCCTGCAGGCGCTCGACGGCCGTGGCCGTGTACGGCGGCAGGTAGCCCTCGAGGATCTTCGAGCCCGACTGGGAGGGGATTCCCTCGGTGCAGAACAGGTCCTTGACGGCGATCGGCACGCCCTCAAGGGCGCCGGTGGGGACAGTGCCGCCGCCGGAGGAGCCGCTCGTTGACGAGGACGATCCCGGACCAGACGGCGCCGAGCCGCTCGAGCCTGGCGATGGCTCGTCGGGAAGCCAGGTGAAGCAGTTCAAGCGATCCGCGCTCGCACGCGCATGGTAGGCGGCGAACAGCTCATCGGCGGACAGCTCGCCCGCGGCGATTGCGCTCGCCGCGGCGGCGGCGGTGAGGTCGGTCGGCTCGGACACGATCAGGCCTGAGGGCTCGGGACCAGGAAGCCGTCGTCACGGACGGCGGGAGCCTGGGCGAGCGCCACCTCGCGCGGCAGGCACGGCTCGGGCTCGTCCGCGCGCAGGCGTCCGCTGACCTCGATCACGTGCGAGGTAGGCGCCACATCCTCGAGATCCAGCTTGCCGATCCGCTCGACGTGCTCGAGCACCGCCGAGAGCTCGCGCGCCATTGGCTCGATCTCATCCTCGGCCAGATGCAGGCGTGCCAGACGCGCCACGTGTAGTACCTGCTCGCGGTCGATCACCGGGGCGATTCTACGCGTGTAGGTCGCGCGGCTCGGGCGTAGCCGGCGGATAGCGGCTGGTGCGTTCGTCGCGCATCGACTGCCAGGAGCCCACGAGAATTAGAAGCGCGGCGGCCAGCGCCACCCAAACTCCCGCGCACAGCGAGGTCGCGCCCTGGGGTCGCTCCAGCAATCTGACTATCGCCGCGATGACAGCCACGAGCCCGAACAACGTGCTCCATACCGCGGCGGCAACCGGCAATGCCGTGGAGCGCTCGGTAACGGTCGTCACGATCAAGATGAGAGCCACGACGGCGGAGAGCAGGAGCAGCACGACAGCTGGCCCGAACGTATCGAAGGCGTCGAACGAGCGTTCGGCGTTTTCATACCAATCGAGCGTGAACGAGAAGATCACGCCCAGGGCACCGATCAGCGCCAGGATCTCCCCTACCCGCAGACGACCAAGTCTCATGTTGCCTCCACGTTGGCGTTCTGGATGCGTGCCGCTTGCATCGTGTTGCCCAAGAGCATCGCGATCGTCATCGGCCCGACTCCGCCGGGCACCGGGGTGATGGCGCTTGCCAGCTCGCGCACCGGCTCGAAGTCGACATCGCCGACGAGCCCGCTGGAATTGCCCGCCTGCTCGGGAGTCAACCGGTTCATTCCCACATCGATCACGATCGCACCGGGCTTGACGAAGTCGCGCTCAATCATGCGCGGGCGCCCGACTGCGGCGATCAGGATGTCGGCGCGAGCACATACGGCACGTAGATCGCGCGTGCGCGAGTGACAAACGGTGACGGTGGCGTTGGCGGCGAGCAACAGCTGCGCCATCGGCTTGCCGAACAAGTTCGAGCGACCGACAACAACGACCTCGGCTCCCTCGATCTGCGCATCGACGCTTGCCAGCAGCTCGATCACGCCGGCGGGAGTACACGGCCGCAAGCCCGGGCGCCCGAGCGAGAGCAGGCCGGCATTCACCGGAGTCAGCCCGTCAACGTCCTTGGCGGGATCGATCAGCCCGGTCAACGAAGGGCCGTCGAGGTGCTCCGGCAGCGGCAGTTGCAGCAACACCCCGTCAACGTCGTCGTCTTCGCCCAGCGCATGTAGCCGCGCCGCAAGATCCTTAGCGCTCGTGTCGGCGGGCAAGCGCACGTCAAACGGCCGCATCCCGACCTCGGCGCAGGCGCGCTGCTTGCCGCCCACGTAGACGGCGGATGCCGGATCCTCGCCGACGAGGACGGTCGCAAGCCCGGGGGGGCGCGCGCCTTCGGCGACGAGCTGCTGCACCTCCTCGGCCACCTGCCCACGCACGCGCGCGGCGATCTGCTTACCGTCGATGATCGTGGCCGTCATCGGCGGCATCGTATTCAGCGGCGGGTCACCGGCGCATAGTCGGCCATCAGCTTGCGCTCCGAGCCATCGCCGGAGAAGCGCACGACGATGATCCCGCCCGGCTCGACGCCGGTGACTACGCCGTCGCCGAAAGCGGCGTGGACGACGTCCTCGCCGAGACGGTAGTTCTGCGCGGAGGAAGAGCGATCGGCGGCGGGCGCCGTCGATCCAGGCACCGCCATGCCGACCCGGGCGCGCCCGCCACCGCCTGGCGCGCCGCCGAGCAGCCCGCCGCGCGCGCCGCCGATCCCACCAAGGCCGAGGCCCGCTCCCAGGCCCGCCCCACCCGGACGCGGTGACGGCATTTCGTCGCGTTCGGTCAGGTCGGCCGGGATCTCATCCAGAAAGCGACTCGATAGGGCATAAGACGGCGTCCCGAACACCGTGCGCCGCCGCGCATAGGTGAGGTAGAGATCGTTCATCGCGCGCGTCACCGCAACGTAGAACAGCCGCCGCTCCTCCTCGATCTCGCCTTCGTCGAGCGCGCGCTGATGGGGGAAGACGCCCTCCTCGCAGCCGGCGACGAACACGATCGGGTACTCCAGGCCCTTGGCGTTGTGAAGCGTCATCAGCGTCACGAGGCCCTGCTCGTCGCGGCGCGAGTCCGAATCGGACTTCAGCGCAAGCTCTTGCAAGAACAGCTCGAGGTCTTCCTGCTCTCCGCCGCCACCACTGCCGGCAACGCCACCGCTGCCGCGAAGCTCTGAGCGACCGGCGTCGAACTCGTGAGCGACCTCCACCAGCTGCCCTAGATTTTCCAAGCGCCCCTGAGACTCGAATGCCTTTTCGCCGTGGCCGACCGACTCTGCCTCGAGCGCCTCGATATATCCCGAGCGCTGCAGCATCGCCTCCATCAGATCGCCGACCGGTACGCCCGTGCGGGCCAGCTCGCGCAGATCGACCATCGTGGCCATGAAGCGCCCAAGCGCCTTGATCGCGGCCGCGCCCAGGCTAGGGATCGAATCGGCGGCGGCGGCCACATCCCAGACCGGCTCGCCGACGCTGGCCGAGTGAGCGACTATCCGCGAGAGCGAGGTCTGCCCCAGCCCGCGCCGGGGAGAGTTGGCTACACGCTGGAAACTGACGACGTCATAGGGGTTGGCGATCCAAGCGAGGTAGGAGATCGCGTCCTTGATCTCGGCGCGCTCGTAGAACTTGGTGCCCCCGATCACCTGGTAGGCGATCTCGCGCCGCACGAGCGTGTCCTCGATCACCCGTGACATCGCATTGGTCCGGTAGAAGACGGCGATCTCCGCGCGCGAGGCGCCCTCGTCCACCAATCGCTCGATCTCGCCGAAAAGGAAACGCGCCTCGGCGTGCTCGTCCTCCAGGCAACGCACCTTGATCGGGGAGCCATTCCCCTTTTCGCTCCACAACCGCTTAGCGATGCCGCCGCGGTTGTTGGCGATCACCGCGTTGGCGGCAGAGAGGATCGTCTGTGTCGAGCGGTAGTTCTGCTCGAGCTTGACGACGCGGGCGTCGGGGAAGTCCTCGGTGAAGTCAAGGATGTTGGAGATGTCAGCGCCGCGAAACCCGTACACCGACTGGCTGTCGTCGCCGACCACCGCCAGGTTGCGATGTCCGGCCAGGTTCACCGGCTCTCCGTGGGCCGGGCGTTGGCGACCCCCACCCACCAACAGCTGCAGTAGCCGATACTGCGCGTGGTTGGTGTCCTGGTACTCGTCGACGAGCACGTGCTTGAACGAGCCGGCGTAGCGCTCGCGCACGTCTTCGAACAGCTCGAGCAGATTGACGGTGCGAAACAGCAGGTCATCGAAATCCATCGCGTTCATCCGCTGCAGCTCTTTCTCGTAGAGCAGGTAGACCTCGCCTACGACCTCCTCGAACACCGAGCCGATACGCCCGGAGCAGTCCTCGCCGGAGAGCAGCTTGTTCTTGGCGCGCGAGATCTCGCCGTGGATCGCCGCCGGCGCGAAGCGCTTGGAGTCGACGCCGATCTCCTCCATGCAGCGCTTGATCATCCGCCGCGAGTCGGCCTGGTCGTAGATCGTGAATCGTGAGGTGTAGCCGAGCCGCTCGCCCTGGGCGCGCAGGATGCGCGCGCAGGCGGCGTGGAAGGTCATCAGCCACATGCCGCGAGTCCCCTGGCCTCCAAGCAACCGCTCCACCCTGCCGCGCATCTCCTGGGCGGCCTTATTCGTGAAGGTGATCGCCAGGATCTCGCTCGGGTGGACTTGCCCGGTGAAGATCAAAAAAGCGACGCGATGGGTGAGCACGCGCGTCTTGCCGCTGCCGGCGCCGGCCAGGATCAAGAGCGGCCCCTCGTCGTGGGTGACGGCCTCGCGCTGGGGCTCGTTCAGGCCCTCGAGGAGGGCGTCGACGCGCTCGGCTTGGTCGGCTGGGGACACCTTTGGAGCATAGACTGGAGCCCCGTCCCATCAAGCACTACGGCTTGGAGCGCACTAGCAGAACAGGCAGCGCTGTTCGTAGAACGCCGGATGGGCGAACAGGCAGGGTAGTTCTTCACGAAAACGATGCCAAGGGCCATGACGATCGACCGGGAGGTTCGCCGCTTCTGCGAGCGTATTGCGCGCGACGCGGAGCATGTCCGTATCGACCTCGACGTCATTGCCGACATCGTCCCAGCCGAGCCGCCGGCACCCGACGGCGAGCGTCACTTTCTGGAGGGGTCTCCTGCCGACGTCGCAGACTACGTGCTAGCGCTGGATGCAATCAATTTTGGCTCGGGCTGGTTTCCAACGCTGCGCAAGCGGCTGGCTCATGGCGAGCCGGTTAGCGGCTATTTCACAATCGCATGGAACCTCACAGACCACGTACGCACGCACGGTCCGCCGACAAGCCGGTGGCTGGCGCAGGTGACTAGCGTGGAGATCGCCGCCATCTTGGGGCAGGACCCGGGCAACGAGTTGATGAGCCTGTACGCCCAGGCGCTGCGTGAGCTAGGCCGTTTCTTGGCTGGACCGCCCGCCCGCCGAGCGCTCGACCTGGTCGACCACGCAGGCGGCTCGGCTGTGCGCCTGGCCGATCTCGTCAGCAGCGGGATGAGGATGTGGGCAGACCGCGGCTTCTACAAGAAGCGGGCTCAGATTCTCGCAGCCGATCTCGCAATGGCGGGAGTGGCCGAGTTCGAGGATCTCGATCGCCTGACGATCTTCGCTGACAACCTCGTCCCCCACGTCCTGCGCTGCGACGGAGTGCTCGTATACGACGACGCTCTCGCTGCCCGAATCGACGCAGGGCAACGATTGCAGTTGGGCGGCGCCGAGCGCGAGATTAGAGCGTGCGCGCTACACACCTGCACGCTGATCTCACAGCGCACCGGGATCGCCGAGCGCGAGATCGACAACTGGCTATGGACGCGTGGACAGGCACCTGAGTACAAGTCCCGCCCGCGCCATCGTTGCCGGACTGTCTTCTATTAGCCCCCGGCGGGGCTTGGGCCCTTGACGGTGCGCAACGGACGCACATCCTCGGGCGGGGCGGTCTCCTCGCCGGAGATCTCTGCAACCGCTCGCTCCAGCGCGCCGATGCGGGAGGCGAGACCCTGAATCGCCTCGGCGATCGGATCGGGTAGGTGGATCCAGTCGGCGTCCGGACCCTCGGGGCGACGGCCTTCCACGCGGACGGGATGACCAGGGTTACCGACAACCGTCGAGTTCGGTGGCACGTCGGTGATCACGACGCTGTTGGCACCGATCTTGGCGCCATGTCCAATGACGATCGGGCCGAGCAGCTTTGCGCCTGAGCCGATTGTGACGTTGTCCTGCACTGTCGGGTGACGCTTGCCGGTGGCAAAGCCTGTACCGCCCAGCGTTACGCCCTGGTAGAGCGTGACGTTGTCGCCGATCTCGGCGGTCTCGCCGATCACGAGCCCGGAGCCATGGTCGATGAACAGGCCTCTGCCGATAGTCGCAGCCGGATGAATCTCGATGCCGGTCAGCATGCGGGAAAGAAAAGCGATCAGCCGCGGCAGCAGCGGGACGTCGGACTCGTGCAATGCATGGGCGAGTCGGTGCGCCAACAGCGCCTGGATACCAGGCCAGGTGGCGACGATCTCAAGCTGCGCCACTTTGCAGGCCGCGGGATCGCGGTCACGCGCAGCTTTGACGTCTCGGTGCAACTCCTTGGCCACCCGCGTTACGATCCCGATGCCTGGCATAGGCAGAGCGTAGCGTCCAAGGGAGTGTTTCCTACCGAAATTGAGACGGTGGTTGACGCATCGTGCTATGTGATTCCACACTCTGTTGAACTGTTAGTTCATTCAGCATTCCTCAGGTACGATCTGAAATTGTGCACGGTTCGCTCATATCGAACGAGCTGAGATCTAACTTGACCACGCGGCGGTGGACTGGATGAGTGTCCACGCCACGCCGATCTCTGCGCCGCCGGCCCAATTCGAGCAACCCACCGTGGCGGAGCCCGTAGTGTCAGTGGTGATTCCGTGCCTGAACGAGGCCGGCAGCGTTACGCAATGTGTCGAGACCGCGCTGGCCACCTTGACCGAAGCCGACATCCCAGGCGAGGTGATCGTCGTCGACAACGGCTCGACTGACGGCAGTTACGAACTCGCCGAGGCGGCCGGAGCCCTCGTCGTACACGAGCCTCGGCGTGGCTACGGCAGCGCATACCTGGCCGGATTCGCCTCGGCATCGGGCACTTACGTCGTGATGGCCGACGCCGATATGACCTACGACCTGCGCGAGATACCCCGCTTTCTCGCTGAGCTGCGCGACGGCGCAGACATGGTAATCGGAGATCGGATGTCGAAAATACATTTAGGAGCGATGCCGTGGCACCACCGCTACATCGGTAACCCGCTGCTCTCCGGGCTGCTCAACGCCTTCTTCCATGCCGGGGTTCGCGACGCCCACTGCGGCATGCGCGCCTTCCGCCGCGACCGGCTCGACCAGTTGCAGCTGCGCGCTACCGGCATGGAGTTCGCTTCGGAGATGGTCGTGCGCGCGACACGCGAGCGGTTGCGGATTCGCCAGGTGGACATCGAGTACCTGCCTCGAGACGGCGAGTCGAAGCTCTCGAGCTTTCGTGATGGCTGGCGCCATCTGCGTTTCATGCTGCTGCATTCCCCCAGTCATCTCTTCATCCTGCCGGGCGCTGCCGTGGCGACGCTGGGCGCTCTCATCTCAGCGATGGTTCTCGGCCAGGTGGACATCTTCGGGCGCCAATGGGATCTACATGCGCTGATCGGCGGCGCGCTGCTTCTGATCGTCGGAGCTCAGATTACGAGTCTCGGCCTGTGCGCACACGCATACGCGACCTACTTCATGGATTACAGCGAGCGATGGTTCGATCGGTTGCGCGCACGCCTGCGACTCGAGCATGGCCTGATGCTGGGCAGTGCGATCACTTGTGTAGGGGTTGCTATCAGCGCCTACATCGCCACGCGCTGGGTGGCGCGCGGTCTCGGCAGCCTCTCCCAGGAGCGTACGGCGATACTTGCCGCCACCTTGATAGTGCTCGGCTTGCAGGTGATCTTCTCTTCCTTCCTGCTCAGCATCCTCGGTCTACGAAGGGACCGCGCTTGACAGGCACAACGTGTCGCCGGCGCCGGCACGAACGCCGACTGCGCGCCGACCGATGATTGCCGCCCGTACAGCGTTGGCGCTCAGCGTTGCGACGATGCTCGTCCTGATCGCTGTCACGCTGACCAGATCGCCCGTGCGCGTCGTCCGCGTCGGGGAGCCGAGGCCATTGAAAACTCTCGGCTCCACGACTGGCCCAATCAGCGTATGCCAGGAAGGTGAAACCCTGCCGGCGAAGGTTTCTGCGATCAGGGCGGGCCTGGAAGGATCACTCGGCCCGCCGGTCTTGTTGCGAGCCTTCGCTGGTGGACGCATTGTCGCCGAAGGAAGCAGGAGCGGCAATTGGACCGACGACACGGTCACGATACCCGTAAAGCCTCTGAGCGCAGGCGCTCACTCCGTCAAGCTCTGCCTGTACGTCCGACACAACGACGAGTTACTTCAGCTCTACGGCGCTGCCAGCGGGTCACATCTTGCTGCCTACTCAGCTGGCGGACAGAGACTTCCAGGCCGCTTCAGCGTTGAATACCTCGCCTCTGACGGCAACTCGTGGTGGTCACGGGTAGTTTCGGTGGCACGACACGTCGGGATCGGTCATGCATTTGCCGGGACCTGGGTCGCGCTCTTGCTTGCCATGCTGGTGGCGGCGCTCGCCAGCTTGCTCGTGGGTCTCGCCTGGAAGGAACTACCGTGAGCTCCAGACGAGACCTGCGCGACGATCGCTCGTCGGTCGGATCGCGCGCCTTTCGAAGACAGAGGCGACAGGCACGCGCGCGTCGGCAACGGCGTGCGATGACGCGCATGCAAGCACGGATGCGCGCGGCGCCCAGGACGAACATACGTGCACTGTTGCGAGGCATACCGGCGGCAGCCTGGATTTGCGCTCTGGTGGCGCTACTCAACGGCGTAGCGTGGTCGATCATCACACCGCCGTTTCAGGGTCGCGACGAGCCATCTCACTTCGCCTACGTGCAACAGCTCGCCGAGACGGGTACGTTGCCGCACGAAGTCGCCGAAGGCGGTGGCCCCTCCCCGCGGGAGAACAAGGCTATTGAAGGGCTTCACCAATATGAAATCATGCTGGCACCAGAGGTACCGGCGATATCTTCGGTCAGCGAGCAACGCGCCCTGAAGAACGACCTGAGCGAAGAACTCTCGCCAGTGGGGTCCGGTGAAGCCGGCGTCGCCACATCAGAGCCGCCCCTCTACTACGCGCTCGAGATTGTCCCTTACGCGCTGGGCGCCGGCAATACCCTCACACAACTTCAGCTGATGCGGCTCGCGGGGGCGGTACTGGCCGCACTGACCACACTCCTGGCGTTCTTCTTCCTGCGCGAGCTGCTTCCCGGCTCACCCTGGATGACAACGATCGCGACCGGCTGCATCGCCGTGCAGCCACTGTTCGGGTTCATGTCTGGAACGCTCAATCCAGACACGATGCTCTATACCGTCTCGGCCGCCGTTCTGCTCTGTCTGGCGCGAGCCTTTCGCCGTGGGCTCAGCATGCGTCTGTCAATCGCACTTGGCGCCGCGATTGCAATCGGTCTTGTGACCAAGCTCAACTTCATCGGTCTCTGCGCGGGCATTTTCCTCGGCCTGAGCTTGATCGGCATACGCGAAGTCCGATCTCACGGGCGCGAAGCGCTCAAGCCGATCGGTGCGGCAACGGGCATCGGCCTCTCTCCCGTCCTGCTGTACGCCGTGTTCAGTGGAGGCAGCCTCTTCTCCTCGATCGGCGACGTCATAACTTTCAACAATGGAGGGTTCTTCAAAGAGGTCAGCTACGCGTGGCAGCTGTACCTTCCGCGCCTGCCTGGAATGTCACACTACTTCCCCGGTATCGAAACCTACCGCGAGATTTGGTTCGATCGTTTCGTTGGCCTGTACGGCTGGTTGGACACACAATTCCCCACCTGGGTCGACAATCTGGCGCTGATCCCGGCGGGGTTGATAGCGGTGCTCTGCCTCAGAACATTGGTCGTCGGTCGCGAGAGGCTGCGAAGCCGCCTTCCTGAGATTGCAACCTACGCGCTGCTCCTCATCGGGCTGCTCGTGATGGTCGGCCATTCGGCTTTCTCGAGTTATCTATCCAGCGGAGCGGCAGCATTCGGTGATCCACGCTACCTGCTGCCCGTCCTGCCTCTGCTCGCGGCCATTCTGGTACTGGCCATACGCGGTGCAGGCAGATGGGCACCTCCCGTTGCGGCCGTCATCTTGGTCACGTTCTTGGCACACGACCTTTTCAGTCAGATGCAAACGATTGCCCGCTATTACGGGTAGCCGGATGTCCTCGGCGCGCACAACGACACGAACCGTCGAAAATATGAAGCGCGCATCCGCTCGCCACCGCGAGACTCGCTTAGCTTAGGACGGGGCGAAGAAGGATTGGGAGACGTAGCGCTCGCCCGAGTCGGGGATGATCGTGACGATCCGCATACCCTTGGATTCGGGGCGCCCAGCGACCTGCAGGCTCACCCACAGCGCCGCGCCGCCGGAGATGCCCGCGAGGATACCCTCGCGTCGCGCGCACAGCCACGCGGTTTGGATAGCATCGTCGTCGGAGACCGGGATGACCTCGTCGATCAGCTCGCGGTTGAGGACGGGCGGAACGAAGCCCGCACCGATGCCCTGGATGCGGTGCGGACCCGGCTGCGCCCCGGAGAGCACGGCCGAGCCTCGCGGCTCGACGGCAACGACGCGCAGGTCGGGGTTGCGCTCGCGCAGGTACTCGCCTACGCCGGTGATCGTGCCGCCGGTACCCACTCCCGCCACCAGCACGTCGACGCGGCTATCGAGAGCCTCGTAGATCTCGGGGCCGGTGGTGCGGCGATGCGCCTCGGGGTTGGCTGGGTTCGAGAACTGGTCTGGCAAGAAGACATCACGGTCGCGAGCCATCTCCCGGGCTGCCTGGACGGCCTCGGTCATACCACCCAGCGACTCGGTGATCTGGACCTTGGCGCCATAGAGCTTCAGGAGGATCTCGCGCTCGCGGCTCATTCCTTGAGGCAGAGTGAGCGTCAGGTCATATCCCTTGGCCGCGCAGACGAACGCGAGCGCGATTCCGGTATTGCCGCTGGTGGCCTCGACGATAGTGCTGCGCCCCGGCTCGATCTGCCCTTCAGCCTCGGCGGCTTCAATCATGGCAACGCCGATGCGGTCCTTGACGCTGCCACCCGGATTAAACGACTCGAGCTTCGCGTAGAGCTCCGCGCCAGAACTGGCCGCGGCGCCCTGATCGAGCAGACGCTCGATACGCATAATCGGCGTTTTGCCGACCAGCTCAGAAATGTTGACCGGGATTGACGGCATTGCCACAACGACAATAGTGGGCCCGACGATCACGCTGCCGACTCCGCGCCGCTGAGCGGTAGCTCAAATGTGGTACATACCGGCGCCGGCGGCGCGCGCCTCGGACTCCACCACATCGGCAATAGTGGTGGCGGCAAGCACCTCGCGTGCGGCACGGGCCGCCTCGGCGAACACACTCTCGGCGTCACGGCCGAGCGGCCCATCCAGCAGCTCGACTATCTCGAGCACAGTGATCTCCGACGGGTCGCGCGCGAAGCGATACCCGCCTTTCACGCCTCGCTGGGAGTTGACTACTCCGGCGCGGCGAAGCGCGGCAAACAGCTGCTCGAGGAACTGGACAGGCATCTCGCGCCGCCGCGCCAACTCTCCGATCGGCACCGGATCGGCGCCGCCGGAGCGCCCCAACTCAGCCAAAGCGGCCACGGCATAAGGAGACTTGCTGGTAATCGAGATCATCGCGCAAGCGCGATGCTACGCGTCTACAACCAACCGCGCTCTGTGGCGATCAACACCGCTTGCGCGCGGTCGACCGCGCCAAGCTTGCCGTAGATGTTGTGCAGATGCGTGCGCACCGTGCTGGTAGACAGAGTCAGCTCGTGGGCGATCTGCTTGTAGACCTTGCCTTCGGCCAGCCGCTCGAGCACACCCAGCTCGCGTCCTGACAGCGGGCACGGATCGACCATACGTTGGCGTTGGGCTTGGGAGTTCGGCAGTTCATACATCACTCTGCGCAGTTCCTCAGGCCCAAGCCCGAGCGAGCGCGCACAGGCGAGCATCTCAGCCGGCGCGACCGGCGCCCCGTGTGCGTAGTGGGCAAGCATGTCGGCCAGGCGCACGAGTGCGGCCTCGCCGCTTGCGTCGGCGTTGTGATGGCGCTCGATCACGGTGGCGATGCTGGCTGGAAGTCCCCAGCGACGGGCGAGCACGCCGCCGACCAGTGCGTGGTCGACGCCCAACTCGCGGCGTTCGCGGTGAATGCGCTTCTCGGGCGTCTGCTCGCCCTTCTGTACTTCGCTTGCATAGCCAGGATAGGCCTGAACGAGCACCAGCTTGCCTACGTCGTGCAAGAGGCTTGTGACGGTAAGCCGGTCACGATGCTCATAGCCGACCTCGGCGGCGAGCCGGTCGGCCGCCTGCTGGGTGGCAAGCGCATGCAGCCGGAAGCGCTCGGGCGCGGTGTCCCAACCGCCGGTGCGCTCGAAGAAGTCAAAGGTACGTACTCGATTCGCAAGCCCCACCACAGCCTGCGCGGTCAACCGCTCGACCGCCTGCACGACCGTTTCCACGCGCTCGCCGCTAGTACGAGCGTCGTTGGCCAGGCGCATCACGGCGATGATCAGCGCGACGTCGGACTCGACGGCGGTGACGACGTCCGCGGTGGCGACATTGTCCTTGGAGATAACGGCCAACAACCGCTCGCGCGACTCTGAGAGGGCGGGAAAAGCATCGAGCGCCTCGAAGGCAAGCATCAAACGACGACCGTGCCCCTCGTTCTGATGGCGCTCGCCGCTACCGGCGCTTGCGAGCGCGACGCTGCCGCCCTGACCCACTCGTTCAGAGTCAGCCGGCGACCGGTCGAGCCGGGCGCCTTCGGGTTGCTGCTTTGTTGCTGTCGCCTGTGTTGGCATAGAACCTTGCCTGTGAATGGGAGGCATCCGAGCCGCCCGTGGGCATCTGGGGTCCTATCGGCAACTCGCGGCTATGGGTTGAGTGCCGCCTCGATGCGACGCACTGTCTCCTCGCGTCCAAGCAAAGCCACGCTCTCGAAGATGCCGGGGGAGATCGTCGTGCCGGCAATCGCCACGCGCACCGGCTGATAGACCTCGCGCGGCTTGACGCCACGGCTCTGTACGACCCCGGTCAGCGCCGCCTCCACTGCGGAGAGGTCAAAGCTCGCGCTCGCCAGCAATCGCTCGCGGGCGTCTCCCAACAGAGCAATGCCGCCCTCGCCGAGCCACCGCTCGCGCGCCGCGTCGTCATCAGCCGCGCCGAGGAAGAAGAAGCGAGCAAGCGGCCAGAAATCCGCGAGCGTCTGAATCTTCTCTTGGCTGATCGCCACCGCCCCCTCCAGCAGGGCGCGATCGGCGCCGGCTGCCTGCGCGACCTCGGAGTCGCTTGCCCGCAGATACTCGAGCAGCCGATCGGCAAGCTCGGCCACCGGCAATGAACGAATGTGCACGCCGTCGAGCCAGCGCAGCTTGACCTCGTCGAAGCGGGCGGGATTGCGGCTGACACGCTCGAGCGTGAAACGCTCGATTAGCTCTTCGGTAGATAGGACCGTCGCGTCGTCGCCTGCCCCCCACCCGAGCAGCGCTAGGTAATTGCGCACGGCCGCCGGTAGATAACCGGCGTCGCGCAGCTCCTGCACAGAGGCGGCGCCGTGGCGCTTTGAGAGCTTCTTGCCGTCCGGCCCGTGCAGCAACGGCAGGTGCGCGTAGATGGGCTCAGGCGTGTCGCCGAGACCAACCGCCCGAGCGGCACGCAGCACCAGCAGCTGCTTTGGCGTATTTGAGAGGTGATCCTCGCCACGTACGACGTGGGTAATCTTGGCGTCGAGGTCGTCGATCGCCACCGCGAAGTTGTAGAGAACCGACCCGTCGGCGCGGGCGATCACCGGATCGTCGAGGTGGACGTGCTCAAAGCGAGTGTCGCCGCGGATCACGTCATGGACGACGGTGCTCTCGCCGTCGGGCACGCGCAGCCGCACGGCGCCCTGCTCGCCGGCTTCGCCGCGAAAGCCGCGCTCGGCTCCATACAGCCGCTTGTAGGCGGCGACATCTTCGGCTGTCGCCGTCGAGCGGTAGGCGTGCCCACTGTCGAGCAGCGCCTGCAAAACCTCGCGGTGGCGCTCGCTTCGCTGAGTCTGAAACACGGGGCCCTCGTCCCAGTCGATCTGCAGCCAGCGCAGCGCGTCCAGGATCTGCTCGACGTTCTCGGGCGTGGAGCGCTCGCGATCGGTGTCCTCGATGCGCAGCAGCAGCACGCCGTCGTTGTGGCGGGCAAGCAGCCAGTTGAACAGGGCGGTGCGGGCGCCGCCGATGTGCAGCGCGCCGGTGGGAGATGGTGCGAAGCGAAGCCTCATAGGATCCACCCATGCTAATTGGCGCGCACGTCTCACCTTCCGGTGGTCTACCCAAGGCAGTCGAGCGGGGGCTCGAGCGCGGCTGCCGGGCGATCCAGATCTTCAATCAGTCACCGAGGATGTGGCGGCCGACGGTGTTTGCCGACGAGGCGATCGCCGCTTTTCGCGAGGCGATGGACGCAAGCCAGATCGACGCCGTCTTGATTCACGCCGTCTACTTGCTCAACTGCGCGAGCGAGGATGCCGACATCCGCGCCAAGACGCTCGCGTCACTGACACAGTCCCTGCGTGTAGGCGCGGCGATCGGCGCCGCTGGTGTGGTGCTTCACCCGGGCTCGGCCAAGACCGGCGATCCGGCCACGGCAGTGACACGGGCGGGCGCGACCATTGCCGAGGCGCTTGCCGAAAGCGAGGACTGTCCACTCCACCTGGAGAACACGGCCGGCGCCGGTGGCACGCTCGGTCGCTCGATCGACGAGTTGGCAGCGCTACTCGAGGCATCCGCCGGCAGCAATGGCGTAGACGGGGAGCGACTCGGCCTGTGCCTTGACTCTTGCCACTTGTTCGCATCGGGCTATGACATCCGCAGCAATGCGGGCATGGATGCCGTCTGCGCGGAGATCGACAAGAAGATCGGGATCGAGCGCGTCGGCTCGCTGCACCTGAACGACTCGCAGACGCCGCTCGGTTCCAACAAAGACCGTCACGCCAACATTGGCGAGGGGGAACTGGGCGAGACTGGTTGTGCTGCCTTCCTGTCCGCCCCGCCGCTCCAGGGCCTGCCCTGCGTCCTTGAGACCCCCGGTGAGAACCGCTCAGGCCCAACGCGCGAGGAGATCGAGCACGCCGTGGCGCTGCACGAGCATGGTGTCGCCGAGCGCACAGCCGCGAGCTGAATGAGCAATGGCGAGCGGCCGGCGCCGCTAAGCCGTCGCTGCGAGCGCTGGTGATGGGCTGAGGGCGGCTTCTAGCTCCGCGCGTACGAATGGAGTGTGCTGCACGCGGTAATCCTCGCCCAAGCGCAAGATGCGCGTGCCGGCGCTGGTGATCATCTCGAGCACCACCTCGGCGGCGCCCTTGTGGGTCTCGATGATGTCCTTGATCTCTTCGATCGCACCAGCGGGAAGACGGGTGGCGTCGACCTGTAGACGCACCGGCTCGGCCGCGGCCTGCTCGGCCATGCGGGTGCTACGCGCGGCCTTATCGGCGCGCTCGATCTCCTCTTCACTGGGGGCGAACGCCTCCACAGACTGCACGACCAGACAGGTCTTGCCTGCCTCCTTGTGGTCGACGCGCCCACGGACCAGCACCACCTGATCGACGGCCAGCGCCGCCTCGTGCTCGGCCAGGGCCTTTCCGAACACGAGCATCTCGACGGCTCCTTCCAGGTCGTCGAGGGTGGCGAACATCATGTGATCGCCGTTGCGGGTACGGATGCGCTTTGACTCGGTGATGATGCCGCCGACGCTCACCCAGTCCTTGTCGCGCCGGCCGGCGAGCGCGCTCAGCGAGCAGTCTGCGCGCGCGCGCAACGCCTCGCGCATCGGCTTGAGCGGGTGCGCTGAGATGAACAGGCCGATCGCCTCCTTCTCCACCGCCAGCAGCTCTGCCTGCTCGAACTCCTCGCTTGGGATCGGGGGATGGCTGGGACGCATCAGGCTCGCCCCCGGTACGGCGCGCCCCTCGCCGGCGCCGGCGCTCGGCCCGTTCGCGGCCGGTTCCAAATCGAAGATCGAGCCTTGCCCGACGAGCGCGTCCTGCTGGGCCTTCTGGCCCGCCGCCTGGGCGGCTTCGAGCACGGTGAGCATCCCCTTGCGGCTGTCCCCAGTCGAGCCGAGCGCGCCGCACTTGATCAGGGCCTCGATCGCCTTCTTGTTGACGGCGCGGCTGTCGACACGCTCGCAGAAGTCCCATAGCGAGTCGAATGGGCGGCGGGGGTTTGGGTGGGCGGGATCAGATCCATCGCGAGCGCGCTTGATCGCCTCAACAGCCTGATAGCCGACACCCTTCACAGCGTCCAGACCGAAACGGATGTTGCTGTCCACGACAGTGAACTCGTGATCTGAGAGGTTGACGTCGGGAGGCAGGATCTCGATCCCCATCTCCTCGCAGCGGGCGACGAAGAACGGCACCTTGTCCTTGGTGGACATGACCGAGGAGATCAACGCCGCCATGTACTCGGCGGTGTGGTTGGCCTTCAGCCAGGCGGTGCGGTAGGCGATCAGCCCGTAACAGGCGGCGTGGGACTTGTTGAAGGAGTAGTCCGCTGACTTTTCGTTGGTTTGCCACAGGAACTCGATCACATCGGGGCTAGTACCCGAGGCGCGGCAACCCTCGACGAACTCTGGCTTGAGCGCAGCCATCGCCTCGCGGTTCTTCTTGCCGATCGCCTTGCGCAGATCGTCGGCCTTGGCCCCCGAGAAGCCGGCCAGCTCCTTGGAGATCTGCATCGCCTGCTCCTGGTAGAGGATCACCCCCTTGGAGGACTGCAGGATCGGTCGCAGCCGCTCGTCGCGGTAGGAGATTTGCTCGGGGTTGCGCTTGCCCCTGGCGTAGACGGGGATCTGATCCATCGCTCCCGGCCGGTACAGGGCGTTCAGCGCCACCAGGTCGTCGAATTCGTCGGGCTGGACCTTCTCAAGCGCCGCTTGCATCCCCTCGGACTCGAACTGGAATACGCCGACAGAGTCCCCACGCGCGAGCATCTCATACGTGCGCGCGTCATCCAGCGGCAGCTTTGACATATCCAGACGTCCAGCGCCAGGATTCGAGCGCTCGATGATGTCCAGCGCGTCCTCGATCACGTCGAGGTTGCGAAGTCCCAGGAAGTCCATCTTCAGCAGCCCGATCTCCTCGATCGGCTTCATCGAGAACTGGGTGACGGTGCGGTAAGCGCGCTCGCCGTCCTCGCCGGTGCCGGCGTCGGCGAGCTGCAGCGGCACGATGTCGGTCAGCGGGCGGTCGGCGATCACGACCGCCGCGGCATGGATCGAGGAGTTGCGGACGATCCCCTCGAGCCCCTTGGCGACGTCGACGATCCGGCGTGCGTCGGGCTCCTCGTCATAGACCTTGCGTAGTGCTTCGCCGCCCTTCAGGCATTCATCGAAGGAGGGCGAGCGTCCCATGATCGGGTCGGGAATGAGCTTGGCCAGGCGATCGCCGGCGCCGTAGTCATAGCCGAGCACCCGCGCCGCGTCGCGGGTAGCGGCACGCGGGAACATCTTGCCGAAGGTGACGATCTGCGCGACCGACTCGCGCCCGTACTTCTCGGTCACGTAGCGCATCACTCGCTCGCGTCCGCGCACGGAGAAATCGATGTCGATATCTGGCATCGACACGCGCTCGGGGTTCAGGAAGCGCTCGAACAGCAGGTCGTAGCGCAGCGGATCGACGTCGGTGATCTGCAGGCAGTAGGAGACCAGTGAGCCGGCGGCCGAGCCACGTCCGGGGCCGACCGCGATCCCGTTTTGCTTGGCGTAGGAGACGAAGTCCCACACGATCAGGAAGTAGGCGTTGAACCCCATTCGATCGATCACGCCCAGCTCCATCTCCATCCGCTCGACGGCATGCGCTGGCGGCGGGTCGCCGTAGCGGATGCGCATTCCTTCTTGCACGCGCGCACGCAGATACTCGCGCTCGCCGCTTTCGTCAGGCGTGGCGTATTTGGGGATCAGCTGCCCGCCGAGCTGCAACTTCACGTTGCAGCGCTCGGCGATCTGCACCGTGTTCGCTATCGCCTCCGGCCACTGTGCGAAGGCGGTGGCCATCTCGGCGTTGTCGCGCAGGTAGAACTCGTTGGTGTCGAAGGTCATCTTCGGCTGCGCCAGCGTGCTCTTGGTCTGCACGCAAAGCAGCGCGGTGTGGTGGTCGTAGTCCTCGCGGCGCAGGTAGTGCACGTCGCCGGTGCCGACCAGCGAACCGCCCATCTCGCGAGCGATCGAGACGATCCCCTGGTTGCACTTCTCCTGCTCGGCCAGACCGTTCTTCTGCAGCTCGAAATAGACGTTCTCGGCGCCGAAGATATTCACCAGATCCTCAGCATGCGCGCGCGCATCCTGCGGCCGGTCATCCAGCAGCCGCTGGCAGAAGCGCGAGGCAAGGCAACCCGTCAGGGCGATGATCCCCTCAGAGCGCGCTTGCAATTGGGCGAGGTCGAGCGTCGGCTTGCCGCGATGCAGCCCCTCCAGGAAGCCCAGCGAGGAGAGCTGCACAAGGTTGCGGTAGCCGGCGTCGTCGCGGGCCAGCAGCGTCAGGTGGTTGCGCTCCTTCTTGGTGGACCCGCCAGCCGCCGTAGCCTTGCCCGCGCTGTGGTCATCGACGAGATAGATCTCACAGCCGAAGATCGGCTTGATGTTGTGCTTGGAGCAGGCCTTATGCAGCTCGACCATACCGTTCATGACGCCGTGATCGGTCAGCCCGAGCGCAGGTTGGTCGAACTCGGCGGCACGCCTGGCAAGCGCCTCAATCTTGCAGGCGCCGTCGAGCAGCGAGTACTCGGAGTGGACGTGCAGGTGGGCGCAGGGATCGGTCACGGCAGCCCGCTGATGGTATGCCCCGGAGCGGTCGGACCGAGGGGGGCGATCAGGCGCTTTGTCGCTGTTTGCGCTTGTTGCGCCAGCGCCCGATGGCAGACATGCTGTGCTTGTGCGATGGGCGCGCGGGAACGCGCTCTGGCTGAGCGCGGACGTGCTCGCCGGCTGCCTCTGTGGACTCGGACTCGACAGCGCTGGAAACGTGCTGGAGGGTGTCGTGCTGGAGGGTGTCGGACTCAGGCTCGACCGTCTTGACCTCATCCACACGTGCACGCAGACGCTCAACCGCGGAGGCGAGCGCGTCGACCATCTCGGCGCGATGCTCTGCCGCGACGGTGTCCTCGGCGCTCGGAGGGGCGGGTTGGACGGCACTTGCCTGCAGCGCTTGGCGCAGCGAGCCCGCCAGCTCACTCAGCTCGCCGACAAGCCCCCGCATCCGCGCTCCGGCCTGCAGCGCTTCTTCGAGCAATGCTTCGACCTGCTCTAGCCGTCGCTCGGCGTCCAGCCGGCGACGTTCGGCGGCGAAGCAGCGGCCTTCGGTCTGCAGGCGCTGCTCCTCGGCCGTGCGAGCGCGCTCTTCAGCCAGGCGGACGCGCTCCTCGACGTGTGCCACGGCATCAGCCGCCGGCGCGTCGTTGTGGTCGTTGTGGTCGTGGTGCCACTCGCTGCGCTCGGCCATGGCCATCGCCATCCACCCTACGCGCGGCGGCGGACGTCAATCGTTGCGAAGGCGCCAGGCCATTCGCGACTGCAGAGACCACAGCTCGATGAAGCCGGGCGACGCGGTTTGTGAGAACAGGCCGCCGGACTCCGCAAAGGAGGCCAACGACTGGTCATAGACCGCGTTGGGAGAGGAGCGCGTGATAACACGCGCGTGGCCCTTGTACAGCTTGACGCCGATCGTGCCGCTGACCTGGGCATTGACGCTGTCGATATACGCGTCGAGGTCGCCTCGCAGCGGCTCCCACCACAGCCCGGCGTAGACCAGGTAGGCCCACTGGCGATCCAGTTGCGGCTTGAACTGGTTCTGGTGGATCGTGCAGACGAGCTTCTCGAGCTCTTGATGGGCCGTGAGCAGCACCGTGGCGGCCGGCACCTCGTAGATATCGCGCACCTTTAGCCCGACGATCCGGTCCTCGATGTGATCGACGATGCCAACGCCGTGGCGGGCGGCGATCTCGGCCACCGCTTCCAGCAGCGCCACCAGCTCCATAGGCTTGCCGTTCAGAGCGATTGGCACACCCCGCTCGAACTCGACCTCAACCGTCTCGGCCTGATCAGGCGCGCGCTCGGGCGGGGTGACCAGCTGGAAGACGTCCTCCTCGGGCGCGTGGTCGAGATCCTCGATCCAGCGACCCTCCGAGGAGCGACCCCAGAGGTTGTCGTCGATCGAATAAGGCGCCACCTCGGAGCCTTGGCCGGGAGCGGACTTGATCGGGATGCCGTGCTCGTTGGCATAGGCGATCTCCTCGTCGCGCCCCATCTTCCAAGAGCGCACGGGCGCGATCGTCTTCAGCTCCGGCGCCAGCGTGGCGACAGTCGCCTCGATGCGCACCTGATCGTTGCCCTTGCCGGTGCAGCCGTGGGCAATCGTGTCGCAGCCGGACAGGCGCGCGTAATCGACGGCGAGCTTTGCTATCAGCGGCCGCCCCAGCGCCGTGAACAGGGGATAGCCGCCGCCGTAGAGTGCGTTGGCCTTGATCGCCGGCGCGACGTATTCGCGCGCGAACTGCTCGCGGGCGTCGACTACGTGGCATTCGAGCGCGCCGAGCTGCTTCGCCTTGCCTTCGATCACCTCATAGTCCTCGCCAGGCTGGCCGAGGTTGACCGTCAGGCAGACGACCTCAGCCTGATACTGGTCCTGAATCCACTTGAGCATCACGCTCGTGTCCAGGCCGCCGGAGTAGAGCAAGAGGACACGGTTGACCTCGGCGGGGTCGGCCTCGTAAGAGGCGGTTGGAGGCGGAAGCGTGTGTGGCGAGTCGCTCATTAGATGAACCGTCGAGAGCCGAGCCACCTGCTGAGGGGCTCGTCGTTCGCAGGCCGGCGAACCTTATCCGGCGCGAAGCTCAAAAGACGACCAGACGCGCAATCGCGACGAGGCCAACCACCACGATCAGCCCTCTCAGGACAGCCGGGTGCAACCGCCGTCCGTAGCGCGCTCCCACCTGAGCACCGACGATCGACCCGAGCGCGATGGTCCCTGCCGGCGCCCACTCCACGTGCGCGGCCACCACGAAGAAGAGGCCAGCTATACCGTTGACCAACCCCGCGAGCACGTTCTTCAAGGCGTTCGTTCGGTGCAGATCCTGCCTCAGCGCCAGTCCCAGCAGCGCCAGCAGGAGTATCCCTTGGGCGGCGCCAAAGTAACCCCCGTACACCCCGATGGCGAACAGCGCCAACAGCGTGACCGGATGCTCGCCGTGCTCGCGGCCGGGGGAGCGGCTCGCCAACACCGCTGCCAGGCGCGGTTGCAGGATCACCAGAGCCAGCGCTATCGCAATGAACGCGGGCACGATCGCCTCGAACGCCGACGCCGGCAGCACCAGCAACAGCGCCGCTCCGGTCACGCCTCCGAGCGCCGACACGACGCCCAGTCGCTTTGCCCTCTGCGCCTGTCCGGCGAGCTCACGCCGGTAGCCGATCGCCCCCGACAGCGAGCCCGGCACCAGGCCGACCGAGTTGGTCACGTTGGCCGTTACGGGGGCATAGCCAAAGGCCAGCAACACCGGGAAGGTAATTAGCGTCCCGCTGCCAACTACCGCGTTGATCGTGCCGGCCGCGAACCCGGCCAGTGCGATCGCCAGAGCCTCACCTACGCCCATCGACGCTCTGATTGGGCGCCATTGGCGCTCGGCTCCCCATTCACGTGGGGAACTCGACTCTCGACTGGGCAAAGCGCGGCGCGGCGAGCAAAGCTATGTCACGCTAAGCGCTCGCTCCAACCGCGCGAGCGCCTCGTCGATCTCCTCATCGGAGACGGTCAGCGGCGGCAACAGCCTGAGCGTGGTGGGGCCGGTGGCATTGGTCACGAGTTTCTCTACGAGCAGCATCCGGCGCACAGCCGCCGGCGCGTCGATATCCAACTCGCAGGCCAGCATCAACCCGCGCCCGCGCACCGCGAGCACATGCGGCAGCCTCGCCAGACCCTCGGCCAGACGCGCCCCTAGCTCGCGCACGCGACCCAGCAGCTCGGCGTCGTCGGTCAGCTCCAGCGCCGCCAGCGCTGCGCTTGCCACGACCGGTCCGCCCGCGAAGGTCGAGCCGTGATCGCCTGGCTGCAGCACGTCCCCGTAGGGGGGCGCCGTGATGAGTGCGCCGATCGGCAGCCCCCCGCCGAGCGCCTTGGCGCTCGTCAGTAGGTCGGGCGCGACGCCGGTCTGCTCGTACGCCCAAAGCGTGCCGGTGCGCCCCATCCCACACTGCACCTCGTCGAACACGAGCAGCGCTGAGTGCTCATCGCAGGCTCGCCGGGCAGCCGCCAGCAGCTCCTCGGAGAGCACGTGCACACCGGTCTCGCCTTGGATCGGCTCGAGGATGACAGCGGCGGTGTGCTCATCGATCGCTGCCGTAAGCGCGTCGGGCTCGGCGGCGACGGCGCGAAAGCCGGGGACGAGCGGCGCGAACGGCGCCTGCTTTGACTCCTGTGGAGTGGCCGACAGAGCGCCGTAGGTGCGGCCGTGAAAGGCGCCGAGCACGGTCACGACATCGCCGCCTTGCTTGGCCTTGCGAGCCAGCTTGATTGCCGCCTCATTGGCCTCGGCGCCCGAGTTGCACAGAAACACCTTGCCGCCGAGGCTCGACCCGGCCAGGCGCTCGGACAGCCGCATTGCGGGCTCCGTGTAGAACAGGTTGCCGACGTGCATCAGGCGCCCAGCCTGCTCGCGCACCGCCTCGAGCACCGCCGGGTGGCAGTGCCCGAGCGAGGTGACAGAGATGCCGCAGAGGAAGTCGAGGTACTCGGCGCCGTCGGCGTCCCACAGCCGCATTCCCTCGCCGCGCACGAACTCGACGGGGAAGCGCGCATAGGAGGGAATCACCGAGCCGCGCTCGAGATCCTGCAGTTCGGCGAGGCTCATGCGGCGGCTTGGATCTTCGTGCCAATGCCGGCATCGGTGAACAGCTCCAACAGCAACGAATGCGGGATGCGGCCGTCGAGGATGTGCGCGGAGTTGACGCCGCCGCCGATCGCCTGCACGCAGGCGGCGAGCTTTGGGCGCATCCCGCCCTCCAGCGAGCCAAGCTTGTCCTGCACCTGACGGTCGGTGGCCTGACCGATCAGAGAATCGGGGTCACCAGGATCGGACAGCCAGCCCTTGACATCGGTGAGGAACACGATCTTGTAGGCGCCGAGCTCGGCGGCGACCGCGCCGGCGGCCTCGTCGGCGTTGACGTTGTAGGAGTTGCCCTCACGGTCGGCGCCGACCGAGGCGATCACGGGTATGTAGTCGGAGGCGACGTGCTTGAGCACGTCGACGTTGACACGCTCGATCTGCCCGACGAAGCCGATGTCCTCGCCGCCCGGCGCCGCCCGGCGAGCGACGCGGAACAGCGATCCATCGTCGCCGCACAACCCGACGGCTGGTTGGCCGTGGCGGGAGAGGCGCAGCACTATCTCCTTGTTGACCTTGCCGACCAGCACCATCTTCGCCACCTCGACGGTGGCGGGATCGGACACGCGCAGCCCGGAGACGAACTGCACCGGCATCCCCAGCCGCTCCATGTAGCTTGTGATTTCCGGCCCGCCGCCGTGCACGACAATCGGGTTCAGCCCGACGTACTTGAGCAGCACGACGTCGCGCGCGAACTCCTCACGCAACGCGGGATCCTCCATCGCAGCGCCGCCGTACTTGATCACGACGGTCTTGCCGTGGAACTCGCGGATATAAGGCAGAGCCTCGAGCAGG
This sequence comes from Solirubrobacteraceae bacterium, assembly GCA_035719985.1. Classification (GTDB taxonomy): domain Bacteria; phylum Actinomycetota; class Thermoleophilia; order Solirubrobacterales; family Solirubrobacteraceae; genus Palsa-744. The sequence goes on from DASTPN010000010.1 coordinate 47,010, forward strand.
GTGGCTACGTCGCGCATGGCCGCTGTCCCCTCGTGTGGTGTGGTCGGAGTCTCATGTCGTGTAATCCGCATTGATCGTCACGTACTCGTGCGAGAGGTCGGAGAAGAACACCTCGGTCTCGGCGCCGTCACCCGGAAGTGTGATCTCGTATTCGATCTCCTTGCCCTTGACCGCCTCGGCCAGCGTGGCCTCGTCGCAGTCGATGGCGGCGCCGGCGGAGCAGACTTGGATGCCCTCGATGTGGACGTCCAGCGGCAGGTGAGCGCCTTGCAGCCCAGCGCCGCCGAGGGCGCCGCCGACGGCCTGCACGATCCGCCCCCAATTGGGGTCCGCTCCATGCAGTGCGGCCTTCACCAGCGGCGAGTTGGCGACCGCGCGCGCGGCGGTCTCGACGCGATCCTGATCGCCGCCACGTACGAGCACCCGCGCGATCCGCCCTGCCCCCTCACCGTCGGCGACCATCAGGATCGCGAGTTGGCGCATCAGCGCGTCCAGCGCCTCGCCTAGGCGCAGCTCGTCCTCGCTCTCAGGGACCACGACTACACCGCTCTCTCCCGAGCAGATCAGCGCGGCCGTGTCGTTAGTGGAGAGCTGCCCGTCAACCGAGCAGCGGTCGAACGAGCGCGCCGTGCACACCGACAGAAGCAGCTGCGCCGTCTCGGGCGCCAGCTTGGCGTCGGTCTCCACGAAGCAGAACATCGTGGCAAAGCGCGGCGAGATCATCCCCGCCCCCTTGCACTGCGCGCTCAGCCGCACCTCGCCGGAAGGCAGCGTTACGAGCAGATTGGCGCGCTTCTCGAAGGCGTCGGTCGTCTGGATCGCCTGCTGGAAGCTGACGTCCCCAGGTTGGGCAAGCTCACGACTCGCGTCGAGGATGCCGCGCAGCATCTTCTCCACGGGCAGGTAGTCGCTGATCCCGCCGGTCGAGCCGAGCAGCACCTCGCTGGGGTCGATCCCGAGCGCCATCGCCGCCGCTCCCTGGGTCTTGGCCGCGTCATCCATCCCGCGTTTGCCGGTGGCGGCATTGGCACAGCCGGAGTTGGCGAGGATCGCCCGCAGCGATGACAGCGTGCAGCGCTCACGGCTGAGCATCACCGGCGCGGCCGGAGCGGCCGTGTCAGCGAAGCGCGCCGCGCTGACCGGCTCGGCGGCGTCGCAAACGAGCAGCCCCACGTCGGGGTTGCCTGACGGCTTGATCCCACAGGCCACACCGGCCGCGCGAAATCCTGCGGGAAGCCCGGCGTCGGGACCAAGCTCGCTGACGTGCTCGGGCGCCAGCACCCAGCGCGAGTGAAAGAACGGCTGCGGTGGCCCGGCCGCTGCCTGATCGCCGCGGATCTCTGTGCCGGCGCTCATGCCAGCGAGCCCCAGAAGTTCGCATGGCGCGCGTACCATCTCACAACAGTCCCTCGGTCTCTTCGTATCCATACATCAGGTTGAGGTTCTGCACGGCTTGCGAGGAGGTTCCCTTCCACAGGTTGTCGATCGCCGACAGCACGACCAGCTTGCCGGTGTGCTCGCTGGCAGCGACGTGGATGCGACAGACGTTCGTCTCGCGCACGTCGCGCACCTCCGAGGGGGCGGTGGAGATCTCCACGAACGGCTCGCCGGCGTAGGCGTCCTCGTACATGACGTCCAGCTCGTCTTGCTCGACCGCCCGTGTCGGCGTCACGTAACAGTTGACCAGCTCGCCCTGGTCGAGCGGGACCAGATGAGGCGTGAACTGGACACGCAGGTCCACGCCAAGGCCGGCCAACTGCTCCTCGATCTCGGGCGTATGGCGGTGGTGAACGATGTTGTAGGGAAGGATGTTCTCGCCGCTATTGGAAAAGTGCGTCTGCCAGGTGGCCGCCCGTCCGGCGCCTGAAAGCCCTTGCTTGGCGTCGATCACCAGGTCGGCGATCAGACCGGCGCGTGCCAGCGGCGCCAGGCCCAGCACCGAGGCGGTCGGGTAGCAACCCGGGTTGGCGACGATCGCGGCCTGGGGTATCCGTTCTCGGTGAAGCTCGGTCAGCCCGTACACGGCCTGGCCGAGCAGATCGGCGCGGGGATGCACTCCGTAATAGCGCTCATAGGTGGCCAGGTCGCTCAGGCGAAAGTCGGCACTCAGGTCAACGACGCGCACTTCGCGCTCCAGCAGCGCGCCGACGGTCGGGGCCGCTGCCGCGTGCGGGTAGGCGACGACGGCCACGTCGATCTCGCCGAGTTCATCTGTGTCGAGCTCCTGCAGACGCAGCGGCACGCGGTAGCGCGGATACAGGTCGCTCAGAAGCTCTCCTATGTCCGAGCGGCCGGTTACCGCCGCCAGCTCGAAACGGGGATGGCGCCAAAGCAGATGTGCGGCCAGCGCCCCGGCAAACCCGGTCGCGCCCGCGACGAGCACCCGTGGCGAGCCACTCTGGAAGCTCTGCTCAGCCACGTAGCTCACCCCCCAACTCTTCGAGCGCCTGCACGATCCGCTCGCGCAGCGGCACCACATCGGCGTCGGTGAGCGTGCGATCAGGGGCGCGGAAGCTCAGCGACAGCGCCAGCGAGCGCCGACCCTCCCCCACTTGCTCGCCGCTGTAGACGTCGAAGACCTCGACGCTGTCGAGCAAGTCGCCGCCGGCGGCCCGCACCAACTCGCTCGCGCGTGCCGCGGGGACGTCTTGGGAGAGTACGACCGCCAGGTCTTGACGCAGGCCCGGGTAGGAGATGACGTCCCGGTAGCGGTGCTCGCCGGCGCTTGCCAGCACCAGCAGCCGGTCGAAGTCGAGTTCGATCGCAGCGGCGCCGTCGAGGTCCCATTCGCGCGCGACGAGTGGATGCAGCTCGCCCAACCAGCCGATCTCCGTCCCACCGGAGCGCACGCTCGCCGAGCGCCCGGGGTGCAAGAACGGCTGGTCGGCCGGCGTGCACTGGAGCGGCACTCGCAGCGCCTGGCCGAGGCTTTCCAGCACCCCCTTGGCGGCGAAGAAGTCAGCCTTTGCCGGTTCGCCCCCACCCCAGCTCACAGGAGCGATCCGGCCCGTCATCACCACTGCCAGCGAACCGCGTTCACCGACCCCTGTCTTGCCGTCCGCGGCGAACACCCTCCCCTGCTCAAACAGGTGCAGGTCGGCCATCCCGCGTGCGGTGTTGTGACGGGCGACGTCCAGCAGCGATCCGAGCAGCGTCGTGCGCAGTAGCGACTGGTCCTCTGACAGTGGGTTCTCGAGCACGGGGGCACGGCGGCGAGGATCGCCGGCCGGCAGGTGCAGCCGGTCATGTAGTCCCGGGGCTGTGAACGTCCAGCCGACCGCCTCGTAGAGCCCGCGCCCGACCAGCGCGTCGAGCGCGCGGCGGCGCAGGCGCTGGGTATCTGACAGCCGCCCCGAGGCGCCGCGGCGCGCAGGCAGCGTCGCCGGCAGCTCACCGAGCCCGTTGATACGCGCGACCTCCTCGATCAGGTCGGCTTCGCGGGTGACATCCTGGCGCCGCAGTGGTGGCACGGTCACCTCGAGCGCGGGATCGCCGGCGGACACATCTCCGCCGGTTCCGCCAGGCACATCGGCCGCCGCCTCGGCCACCGCATCGACAGCGGCGAAGTCGAGCGCCGTAAGGATCTCCCGCTGACGCTCGCGCGGCACCGCCATACCCAGGATCGATTCGACCCGCCGCTCGCGCAGCGCGATCGTCAGCGGCGGCGGCGAGGGCTCGCCGATGTCGATCGTGCCCGGCAGCATTCGCGCGTCGCACAGCTCGATCATCAGCTTTGTCGCGATCGCCTGGGCGTGCAGGCACTGCTCGGGCGCGAGCCCCTTCTCAAAGCGCCCCGAGGCCTCGCTGCGCAGCCCTAGCGCCCAGGAGGTGCGGTGGATGTTCGGCCCGCTCCAGTTGGCGACCTCCATCAGCACGCGTGTGGTGCCCTCATGCACCTCCGAGCGCTCGCCGCCCATAATCCCGGCGATCGAAGTCGGACCGTCCGCGTCCTCGATCACGACCATCTCGGTGTCGAGCGTCCGGGCCTGTCCGTCGAGCGTTGTGACCTGCTCGCCTTCGCGCGCTCGCCGAACTGTCAACGTGGCGCCCGCTACGCGATCGAGGTCGAAGGCGTGTAGCGGCTGCCCAGTCAGCAGCATCGCGTAGTTGGTGATGTCGACCACGTTGTTGATCGGACGCATCCCCGCCCCGATCAGCCGCGCCTTCAGCCACAGAGGCGAGGGACCGATCTCGACGTCTGTGAACACCCTCGCGGTGAACCGCGGGCACAGGTCCGGCACCTCGACCGTGACCGAGGCGTGGTCCTCGGCCTTCCCCTCTCCGGTGGCCTCGGCGTCCTCATCCCAGGGCGGGTCGGCCAGCTCGGCGCCGG
>DASTPN010000011.1:0-10611 GCA_035719985.1 Solirubrobacteraceae bacterium
TGCTGGAGCAGGTCCCTGATCGCCTCGGCGCCCATGCCGCCACGGAAGTATTCGCCGAAGCCATAAGAGGAGCCGAAGCGCTCCTTGAGCTCGCGGAAGGTGGTCTCGTCGTGCTCGATCTGCTTGGGCTCCATCGTCTTGAACAGCTCCCAGACGTTGCGCATCCGCTCAGCGCCGTCCTCGACGTAGGCTTCGGTGTCGGCGATGTCGGCCTCGAAGGTCTTGGCCAGCTCCTTGGTCAGCTTCTCGCGCTCCTCATCGGAGATCTTCGACAGGTTGATCTCAAGCGAGTCGGCCCACAGGTGGTCTTCGTCGTCAAAGCCGGTCTGCTTGCCGCTCTGCAGGTACTTCTCGCGGCGGCCGAGTTGCTCGCGCAGTTCAAGTACCCGCTCTTGTAGCTCGGCGGCATAGGAGTCAAGAACCTTGTTGACCTCCTTCTCAAGCGTGTCGAGATCCTTCGAGCGTGCCTCGTCATCGACCCAGGTGACGATCGAAGCAGCGAAGTACAGGACCTTCTCGAGCTCCTTCGGAGCCATGTCCAGCAGGTAGCCGATACGTGAAGGGACGCCCTTGAAGAACCAGATGTGACTGACCGGAGCAGCCAGGTCGACGTGGCCCATACGCTCGCGACGGACCTTTGAGCGTGTGACCTCTACGCCGCAGCGCTCGCAGACGATGCCCTTGTAACGAACGCGCTTGTACTTGCCGCAATAGCACTCCCAGTCCTTGGTGGGACCGAAGATGCGCTCGCAGAACAGCCCATCCTTCTCGGGCTTGAGCGTGCGGTAGTTAATCGTCTCAGGCTTGGTCACCTCGCCGGAGCTCCAGGAGCGGATCTGCTTGGAGGACGCGAGGCTGATCTCAATCGCGTCGAAGTTGTTTATGTCGATCATCTACTCGCTCCCTTCGGCCGGCTCGCCGACCGGCTCGCCAGAATCGTCCAAATCCTCAAGGCTGATCCCGTCCTCGATCAGCCCGTCCACCTCGAGCGCCGCATCGGCCTCGACCTCACCGTCCTGCTGTGTCTCTGCCTCGATCCCCTCGGCCTCGCCCTCGGGCTCGGTCTCGGTGACCTCGCCTGTCGGTGCCCTGACCCCTGAGAGGTCGATGCCGAGCTCCTCGGCGGCGCGCAACAGGTCGTCGTCTTCATCGCGTAGCTCCGCGTGCTGCCCCTCCTCGGAGACGACGCCGACATCCAATGCCAGCGATTGCATCTCCTTGAGCAGCACCTTGAAGGACTCGGGGATCGACGGCTCGGCGATGTTCTCGCCCTTGACGATCGCCTCGTAGGCCTTCACGCGCCCGACGGTGTCGTCGGACTTGATCGTGAGCATCTCCTGCAGCGTGTAGGCGGCGCCGAACGCCTCAAGCGCCCACACCTCCATCTCGCCGAAGCGCTGCCCGCCGAACTGCGCCTTGCCCCCCAGCGGCTGCTGGGTCACAAGCGAGTACGGGCCGGTCGAGCGGGCGTGGATCTTGTCGTCGACCAGGTGCAGCAGCTTGAGGATGTACATGTAGCCGACCGTCACCTGCTCCTCGAAGGGCTCGCCGGTGCGACCGTTGTACAGAGTCATCTTGCCCGAGGCCTGCTCGCCGACACGGCGGGACTTATCCACATCCATGCGGATGCGTCCAACGTGTGCGTCCTGCCACTTGACCAGGGCTGTGTCGACGTCTTCCACGGTGGCGCCGTCAAAGACGGGTGTCGCGACGTAGACGCGCTTGTTGCCGCCGTTTGAGTGAGCTTCCTTGTAGGCCTCGGTGCCGTCGTCGTACCACCCTTGCGCCGCGGCCCAGCCCAGGTGCGTCTCCAGGATCTGCCCGACGTTCATGCGGCTCGGCACGCCCAGCGGATTGAGGATCACGTCGACCGGAGTGCCGTCCTCGAGGAAGGGCATGTCCTGCTGATCGACGATCTTTGAGATCACCCCCTTGTTGCCGTGGCGCCCCGCGAGCTTGTCGCCCTCGGAGATCTTGCGCTTCTTGGCCACGAACACGCGCACCAGGTCGTTGACGCCTGGCGGCAGGTCGTCGCCCTCGTCGCGGCTGAAGGTCATCACGTCGATGACGACGCCGCCCTCGCCGTGGGGCACCTTCAGCGAGGTGTCGCGGACCTCCCGCGCCTTCTCCTTGAAGATCGCGCGGATCAGCTTCTCCTCGGCGGTCAGCTCGGTCTCGCCCTTGGGTGTGACCTTGCCGACGAGCAGATCGCCGGATTGGACCTCAGCGCCGACGCGGACGATGCCGCGGTCGTCGAGGTTCCTGAGTGACTCCTCCGAGCGGTTGGGGATGTCGCGCGTGATCTCCTCGTCGCCAAGCTTGGTCGTGCGCGCGTCGATCTCGTACTCCTCGATGTGGATCGAGGTGAGCTCGTCATCCTGCACGAGGCGCTTGGAGAGAATGATCGCGTCCTCGAAGTTGTAGCCCTCCCAGGACATGAAGGCGACCATAAGGTTCTTGCCGAGCGCCATCTCACCCTTGTCGGTGGACGACCCATCGGCGAGCACGTCGCCGGCCTTGACCTTCTGGTCGGTGCGCACGCGCGGCTTGTGGTGGATCAGTGTCCCCTGGTTGGAGCGCATGAACTTCTGCAGGTCGTACTCGTCCCTGCCTTCGGATGTCTGGATGACGATCCTGTTGGCGTCCACGAACTCGATCGTGCCGGCGTTCTTGGCCAGCAACACGTCGCCTGTGTCAAGCGCAGCGCGGCGCTCCATGCCGGTGCCCACGAGCGGGGCGTCGGTCTTCAGTAGCGGCACGGCCTGACGTTGCATGTTCGAGCCCATCAGCGCGCGGTTGGCGTCGTCGTGCTCGAGGAACGGAATCATCGCCGTCGCCACCGACCAGATCTGTTCGGGTGACACGTCCACGAGATCGACGTCCTTTGGGGGCACGGTGACGTACTGACCCGCTTGTGTACGGCAGAGGATCTCCTTGTCGGTCAACTTGCCCGTCTTGGAATCGACCGGCGTGTTGGCCTGAGCGATGACCTGCTCCTCCTCCTGAGTAGCGTCCAGGCGCACGACCTCGCCGGTGACCACGCCGTCCTTGACGACTCGATAAGGCGTCGTGACGAAGCCGTACTCGGACACCTCGGCAAAGGAGGACAGCGAGCCCATCAGCCCAATGTTCGGACCCTCAGGCGTCTCGATCGGACACATACGCCCGTAGTGGGTGGGGTGCACGTCGCGGACCTCGATCGGAGCCCGCTCGCGCGTCAGACCGCCAGCGCCAAGCGCGGAAAGGCGCCGGCGATGGGTGAGTCCCGAAAGCGAATTGGTCTGGTCCATGAACTGCGAGAGCTGCGAGGAGCCGAAGAACTCCTTCAACGCCGCCACGACCGGGCGGATGTTGATGATCGTCTGGGGTGTGATCGTGTCGGCATCCTCAGTGGTAAGGCGCTCGCGCACGACGCGCTCCATCCGGTAGAGGCCGATGCGGAAGGCCTCCTGGATCAACTCGCCGACGGTGCGCAGACGGCGGTTACCGAAGTGCTCATACTCGTCGAGGTGCTCGTCGACGGGCTCGCGCGGCATGCTCATCGCCTCGGCCGCGTAGTCCTTGATCTCGAACTCCGGTTCCTCGGGCATCCCGAGCGTCTTTGGCAGCGACACCAGCTCCTTGACCAAGGCGAGGATGTCGTCATGGGTGAGTGTGCGCGTGTCGATGTCGATGTCCAGACCGAGACGCGAGTTGAGCTTGTAGCGACCAACTCGGGTCAGGTCGTAGCGCTTGGGATCGAAGAACAGCTGGTTGAGCAGCGCCTTGGCGTTCTCCACACTCGGCGGCTCGCCTGGGCGCTGCTTCTTGAACAGCTCGATCAGGGCGCCCTCTTCGGTGCGCGTCTGCTCGGTGTCGGCTTCGATCGTGTTGCGGATGTACAGCGAGTTCTCAAAGAGCTTGAGGATCTCCTCGTCGGTCGCGTAGCCCATCGCGCGCAGCAGCACTGTGACGGGAAGCTTGCGCTTGCGATCAATGCGAACGAAGACCTTGCCCTTCTTGTCGATCTCGAGCTCGAGCCAAGAGCCGCGGGCCGGCATCAGGTTGGCGATGAAGACCTGCTTCTCGCGGTCCTTCGGTTCCATCAGGTAGGCGCCCGGGGAGCGCACCAGCTGGGTGACGACCACGCGCTCGGTGCCGTTGATCACGAAGGTGCCGCGCTCGGTCATCCACGGGAAGTCACCCATGAAGACGGACTGCTCGCGGATCTCACCCGTCTCGCGGTTGATGAACGCGACTGTGACGGTCAGCGGCCGCGCGTAGGTGAGGTCCTTCTCACGACACTGCTCGAGCGATGCGACCGGTTCGTCGAAGACGAACTCGCCGAACTGGACGGCGAGGTTTCCGGTGTAATCCTCGATCGGCGAGATGTCGTCGATCGTCTCGCGGAGCCCCCCCTTCTGGGGGTCGGTCAGCCACTCGAACGAGCGGCGTTGAATATCGATGAGGTTCGGTACGTCGACGGACTTGTTCAGACGCGCGAAAGTCCGGCGCGTCCGGAGAGCATCAACAGCAGCCAAGAAATGACTCCTTCGGGAGGCGAGAGACGGGCAGAGGCGGGCGCCGAGGCGCGACCAGCAAAGATAGCACAGATCATCGGCGCCCTTAAGAGGGACAGCCAGCTCTCACGGACCCCACCCCCAGGCTCCGCGTATGTGGCGCGGCGCCGTGTCGTTCCGGGTGGCTACGACTATCGGCCAGCGACCTGGATGCTACAGCAGGAATGCCGATTTTGCGAGTTAGCGAGCGGTTCGCGTGCGTGGGTCAATCGGCGGTGAAACGTTGGATATGTCCCGCACGCACGCGGACGGCGCGTGCGGGACGTCAATCCAAGTCAGACGACTACTTCAGCTCGACGCCGCCGCCGGCCTCCTCGAGTTCGGCCTTCAGCTTGTCGGCCTCCTCGCGCTCGATGCCCTCCTTGACGGGCTTGGGCGCCTCGTCGACAAGCGCCTTGGCCTCCTTCAGGCCCAGACCCGTCGCGGCACGCACGACCTTGATCACCTGAATCTTCTTGTCGCCAGCGCTGGCCAGGATCACGTCAACGGTGGTGGGACCCTCGTCCTCCTCGGCGGCAGCGCCGCCGCCGCCGGCGGCAGCCGCGGCCGGCGCGGCCACCGCCGCGGCCGAGACGCCGAACTCCTCCTCCAGCGCCTTGATGCGCTCGGCGAGCTCCAACACCGAGATCGCCTTCAGCTCGTCAATCCACTCTTGTGTGCTTGTTGCCATCTGTCAGTCCTCCTTAGTCGCTTCGGCGCCGTCGGGCTCTTGCTCCGAAGCGTCCGCCTGTTTGTCATCTTGCGCCAGCTCGGCCGGCTCAGCTTGGTCTGCCGCGGATGCCTCCTCCGCTGATGTCTCCTCGGCCTGCGGCTGCTCGGCCAGGGGCTCTTTAGCCTGCGGCTCTTCAGCGGCAGCCTCCTCCACGGGGGTCTCCTCAGCCTGGGCCTCCTCGGCCTGCGACTCCTCAGCCGCCGGGCTTTCCTCCGTCTGCGGCTCCTCGGCAGCAGCCTCCTGCGCTGAGGCAGCCTCGGCCTCCGCCGGCGCAGCCTGCGTGGCGGGGGCATCGCCCGAAGGGATCTCGCCGGACTCCTTCTTTGCCTGCACCTGACCGAGAGCGACAGCGAGGCCGCCGACAAGCGCGTTCAGGGTACGGACCAGACCGGAGACGGGAGAGGCGACGATACCGACCAGTTGGCCATAGAGGACTTCGCGTGCAGGTAGGCGCGAGATCGCGCGGATCTGATCTGCCTGGAGCGCCTCGCCGTTCAGCAGGCCGCCCTTGAACGGGAGTAGCTGTGTGGCGCGCGCATAGTCAGCGATCGCCTTGGCCGCCATTGCAGCGTCGCCGCGGACGAATGCAAGAGCCGTCGGGCCGCTCAGCAGCGGCTTAAGCGACTCGGCGCCGACCTGGTCGGCCGCGCGTTCGGTCAAAGAGTTCTTGACCACAGTGAAGCTGGTTTCGGCTTCGCGCAGCTTCGTGCGCAGCTCGGCAGCCTGGGGTACTGAGATACCGCGATAGTCGACAGCGAAGACTGCCTCCGCAGCGTCGATCTCAGCCGCTATCGCCTCTATGGTCGCTGCCTTCTGCTCTCGGTTCATCTGACCCCTTGCTCTCTATAGAACGCACAACGCCCGCGTGTAGGCGGGCGTCGAGAGCGGGAATGAGCCGCTTTCGCTCGCTCCACCTGTCCCGGTCTTGTGCTTGGTGGCCGATCTCAGATCGTCCGGCAGCCGGGGGTCTTGGGCGGTGAGCTTGTGTGAGTGGATTAAATCAGGCGGCCGCCTGTTCGACAATGTCGCGAGTCCGGGTGGAGTCGATCTTCACGCCCGGGCCCATCGTGGAGGTCATCGTGATGCTGTGCAGGTAGCGCCCCTTGGCGGCCGAGGGCTTGGCGCGGATCAGCTCTTCGATCACCGCCGCATAGTTCTCGAGCAGGCTCTGCTCCTCAAAGGAGGCCTTGCCGATCACCATGTGCACGATCGCGGTGCGGTCGGTGCGGTACTCGACCTTGCCCGACTTGGAGTCACCGACGGCCTTGGCCACATCCATCGTGACCGTGCCAACCTTCGGGTTGGGCATCTTGCCCGACGGGCCGAGGATGCGCCCGAGCTGACCGACGACGGACATCAGGTCAGGCGTTGCGATGGCGACGTCAAAGTCGTCAAAGCCCTCCTGGATGCGCTTGGCCAGGTCCTGCGCGCCGACCACATCGGCTCCTGCCTCTTCGGCTTCACGCGCCTTATCGCCTTGGGCAAAGACGGCCACCTTGACGTCCTTGCCAAGCCCGTTGGGCAGGGCGATCGTGCCGCGTAGCTGCTCGTCGGCGTGGCGAACGTTGAGACCGGTGCGCACATGGATCTCGACCGACTCGTCGAACTTGGCGCTGGCCAGCCCCTTGACCAGGGCGACTGCCTCGGCAGGCTGGTATTCGTGCTCGCGGTCGACCTTCTGCAGCCCCTCGCGGTGGCGGCGTCCGTGCTGAGTGCTCATCCGGCCACCTCCACACCCATCGACCGTGCTGTGCCGGCAATGATCTTTACGGCTTCATCGACGTCGTGTGCGTTGAGGTCGGGGAGCTTGCGCTCGGCGATCTCACGCAGCTGAGCGTCGGTGATCTTGCCGACCTTGTTGCGGTTGGGCTCGCCTGACCCCTTTTCCAGTTTCAGCGCCTGCTTGATCAGCACAGCGGCCGGCGGCGTCTTGGTGACAAACGTGAACGAGCGATCCTCGTAGACGGTGATCACCACCGGGATGATCGTGCCGGTCTCCGAGAGCGTCTGCGCGTTGAACGCCTTGCAGAACTCCATGATGTTGATGCCGTGCTGCCCCAGCGCCGGTCCAACCGGCGGCGCCGGCGAGGCCTGCCCGCCGCGCGCTTGCAGCTTGATCGTTGTCAAAACCTTCTTGGCCATAACTAAGTCCTCAGAGCTTCTTTACCTGGTCGAAGCCGACCTCAACGGGCGTCTCGCGACCAAAGATTGATACCAGCACCTTGAGCTTGGCAGCGTCGTCGTTGATCTCGGAGATCTCTCCGGAGAAGTCTGACAGCGGCCCGGAGATGACCTTAACGGTCTCGCCGATCGTGAATTGAGCGCGGGTACGCGGCGCGGTCGCGACCTCCTTGTGCAGCAGACGGTCGACCTCGACCTGGGTCAGCGCGACCGGCTCCTGGGAAGAGCCGACGAAGCCGGTAACACCCGGCGTGCCCTTGACGACACCCCAAGAATCCTCGTTGAGCTCCATATTCACGAGCACGTATCCGGGCATTGTGCGCTTCTCGACGGTGATCTTCTGGTTGTCCTTCATCTCCGAGACGGACTCTGTCGGCACGACTACTTGGCGCACCGCCCGCTGTTGCCCGAGCGAGATGACTCGGTGCTCGAGGTTGTGCTTGACCTTGTTCTCATGACCTGAGTAAGTGTTGACGACATACCAACGAAACATTCAGCTTCCTGACGGCTTGTATATGTGGACAGGGCAGAACGGAAACACGCGAAAGCGGCCCGGGACGGTATCGCGTTCTAGCGCTTTAGGGCCTGAAGACCAAGCTGGCCGCGAGCGACCGAGGACGCAGATATACGCAGGTCATCAGGCCTCAGAGGATGAAATTGACGATCTTTTGGGCCACCCAGTCGGCGGCGCCCAGGTAGACGCCGGCGACAACGAGGAAGCCGATGACCACCGTCGTGGCCTGGGTGACGTGGCGTCGATCAGGCCACTGCACACGTTGAAGCTCTGCCCAGCTGGCGCGCAAGAAAGCGATCGCACGTACGCGCAGCGGCTGGCCGGGCTTGGTGACCGGCGCCTCTTGGGCCGCCACACCCTCGCCAAAGGCCTCCTCGAGCTCCGACTCGCCATCCCGGCGAGCGCGGCGTCCACGTGTTGGCGAGGGAGCCGTATCGGCGGAGCCATTGCCGCTCGGGTTCTCCTCCAACGGGACGCCGTCGGCGCCGCGGACGAGCGCCGCGTCGAACTCGTCGACATCGCCAACGTGCTCGAGCGCACCCGGCAGGTCGGCTCGCACCGGCTTGCTCTGGGATGGCCCGGACGCCGGCTCGCGAACTTGACGCGGTCGTCTTTGTCTTGCGCGCTTGCGGTCACGGGCCACAGCTGCGCTCCCGCGCTAGCGAGTCTCCCGGTGGCTGGTGTGACGGCGGCACCAGCGGCAGTACTTGCGCAGCGTCACCCGGTCGGGGTTGTTGCGCTTGCTCTTATTCGTCTGGTAGTTGCGGTGCTTGCACTCCTCGCACGCGAGGGTGATAGCTATTCGAACGTCTCCGCGAGCCATGGTCAGAAATCCCAGCTTGGTTGTACAAAGCAGCGCCAGACGAAAGAAAAACCCCGCCCGGCGCGAGGTGAGCAAAGTCTAGCGCGGGCGCGCGCTTCGCGCATCGGCAGCCAACCGCGGGCGCCCGGCCGGCGGCTGCGGCTAACGTCCCGGGCCGATCAGCCGATACGGGCGTCGTGCGAAAACCACGCCGAGGAGGCCGCCCGGCGAAACCAGGAGACGAACCAGGAGAGTCTCTGTTGAAGGCTGATCGTGCGCGTTCAAGCGATCGCGTGCTCGATCGCGCCGAGCCGCTCGATCTCGATCCGTACGACATCTCCCGATTCCAGGAAGCGCGGCGGATTCATGCTCATGCCCACCCCACCGGGCGTGCCGGTTAGGATCAAATCACCGGGGGCGAATGTGCAGGTCTCCGCGATGAACTCGATCAGCTCGCCGATCTTGAAGATCAGGTTTGAGGTCGAGGAGTCCTGGCGCAATTCACCGTTGACCCAGGTGCGTAGGGCGAGCGTTTCGGGATCGCCCACCTCATCCGCGGTCGTGATCCAGGGCCCATAGGGACAGAAGGCATCGGCGCCCTTGGCCCGTGTCCATTGCAGCTCGCGCTTCTGCAGGTCGCGCGCGGTTAGATCGTCGGCGACGGTATAGCCCGCGATCCGGTTGCCGGCACCCATCACGACGGCGAGCTCACCCTCATAGTCCAAGCGCTTTACGGTCGCCGGACACGGCACTGGCGAATTCGGCGATGCTGCCGATGAGGGTAGCTTCATGAACACGATCGGAATCTCAGGTGCGCTCGCGCCTAGCTCGGCGATGTGGTCGGCGTAGTTCATGCCGATACCGAAGATGGCGCGCGGCTCGGGCACGGGCGCGAGCAGGCTTACCTCGGCGAGCGCGAAAAACTCGGCTCCCATCTGGGCGAGGGCGGGATCACGCAGGCAGTCGAGCACACTCACGTTCGGATCGGCCAGCGAGCCGATGCGCTCCCCTTCGACGAGCCCCGCGCGCGGTGCGGCGCCTGCGGCCGGCAGGAAGGTGGCAAGACGCATGGCCGGGCAGCCTACTCGTACAGCGTCAGTGTGGCGAGGATCACGTACAGCGCAACCAACGCCCAGCCCTCGAACTCCGCCGCCTCACCGTCGCCTGTCACCTGCCACATTGCAAGCGCCATCACCAGCAGCGCCCCGATATAGACCGGCGCCAGGGCGAAGGTGAGCGTGGTGGCCAGCAAGAACGAGATCAATACGAGCAACGGAAACAGGAACGCCGCGATCTGGGCGACCGAGTTCTTGACCACCGAGATCGCCAAATCGGACTTGCCCTTCCAGGCGAGCACCAGCCCGGCGAAGTTCTCGACCGCGTTGCCGGCAATAGCGACTATGACAAGCCCAGCGAACGCTTGGGAGAGCCCCAGCTGATTTATCGCCGGGGAAAGAGCGCTCACAAACCAGTCAGAGACGAATGCTGAGGCCACTCCACCGGTCATCAGGAGCGTAAGCGTCGCCGACAACGACAAGCGGGGCCGGGCCGGTGCGTCGCCTGGCCCAACGGCCGGTCTGGTGTCTGCACGCAAATAGGGCACCACCCAGGCGATGTAGACGACCAATAGGCTCACAGCGCCAACGGCCGATATCGCCTTGACATGATGGCTGGCTGGGTCGTGCGAGGCCAGCGAGAGTCCAAGCAGGACGATGATGAATACCGCCACCAGCAGCAGCGTCGTAGTGTCACGAGGCAAGCGGTGGGAGAAACGCATCATCCCATCGCGCGAGCGGCGAGCACCAACGACGATCACGAGTCCGAGCACGAGCATCGCGTTGGC
>DASTPN010000012.1:0-10319 GCA_035719985.1 Solirubrobacteraceae bacterium
CAGCGGCAAGAAGCTGCCGGTGCAAGTCATCGCCCAGGAGTGGGCGTTCACCTACCGTTACCCCACGTATGGGGGAGTGGAGACGGATCATCTCGTGCTTCCCGTCAACCAGACGGTTGAACTGCACGTTACCTCGCTTGATGTGATCCACTCATTCTGGGCGTACCAGCTAGGGGTCAAGGCCGACGCGAATCCCAACGTGGACAACGTCGTCTTCGTCAAGCCGACCAAGCTCCAAACCTTTGAAGTGCGCTGTGCCGAGCTGTGCGGGATCTGGCACGGCTACATGTACGACCACGGGCGCGTAGTGCGGCCGGCTGTGTTTGAAGCGTGGGTGCGCGAACAGCGCAAGCGCTTTGCCGGTACGACTAAGTACCTGCCGCCTTACAGCACGAAATACGTCCCGGAACCAGCCAGGAGGGCCGAATGAGCGCCGTCGCCGAGCCCGCCACGCCGATGCCTAGCCGCCGGCCGCTGTGGCGCAGGCTGGTCGGCTTCAACCTGCTGAGCGCCGTGATCCTCGGCGTCGTCGGCTACTACGTGGGCTGGCTGATCGGCGCGCACTTCACGGAAGGTAGCTTCGATTTCGTCAAAGCGACCGACGAGAAGGACCTGGCGCTACTGCTCGGCTACGTGGGCGGCGTCGTGGGCTTCCTGATCGGGCTGGGCTTTGCCAATTACCCGGTCGCGCGCATGCTCGGTCGTCCGCCCTCGTTGCGGGAGAAGGAGGAGCAGGGGATCAGTCGCTACTTCGGGCTGTGCACAGATCACAAGGTCGTCGGTATCCAATACCTGGTCGGGATCGGGGTCTTCTTCTTCATCGCCGGCCTGAACGCGATGCTGATCCGCACCGAGCTGTTGCATCCGGTGCCGACAGCCTTCGGGCCCAACCAGTACCTCTCACTAGTGGGCATGCATGGGGCGATGATGATGGGAATGATGACCTCGGGAATCCTCGGCCCGTTTGCCAACTACTTCGTCCCGATCATGATCGGCGCGCGGCGGATGGCCTTCCCGCGGATCGAGGCGCTCACCTTCTGGCTGCTAATGGCCGCCGGCTTCATCCTCACCTCGACGATCTTCTTCGGCGGCTTCCCCACCGGCTGGACCGGCTATGAGCCGCTCAACGAACAGGCCGTGATGGGGATGGACTCCTACATCTGCTTCTTCGCGCTTGTCGGCCTATCGATGATGCTGCTCGGGTTGAACATGATCGCCACGATCGTCGCCCACCGCGCACCGGGGATGACGTGGTCGCGGCTGCCGATATTCGTGTGGTCGGTGTTCGCCACCTCGTGGCTGATGGTGCTGGCCGCGCCGATGCTGATCGCCACGCTGCTGATGGCGGCCTTCGACCGCTCGATCAACACAGGCTTCTTCATCGCCTCCTCGGGCGGCTCGCCCTACTTGTTCGAGAACCTGTTCTGGTTCTTCGGCCACCCGGAGGTCTACGTCCTCGCCATCCCCGGCTTCGGGATCGTGCTCGAGTTGATGCCGGTGTTCGCGCGCAAGCCGTTGTGGGGCTATCGGCTGGCGATCGCCGGCATGCTCGGCGTGACGCTGCTGAGCTTCTTCGTCTGGCAGCACCATCTGTTCGTCAGCGGCATCAACGCGGCCCTGCGTCCCTTCTACATGCTCTCCACCGAGATCATCTCGATC
This sequence comes from Solirubrobacteraceae bacterium, assembly GCA_035719985.1. GTDB lineage: Bacteria > Actinomycetota > Thermoleophilia > Solirubrobacterales > Solirubrobacteraceae > Palsa-744. Next base: position 1,660 of record DASTPN010000012.1, read on the forward strand.
CCGACCGGTTTCATCTTCCTGTGCGTGATGGGCACTTTGTGGAAGGCGCGCATCCGTTTCACCGTGCCGATGCTGTTCTGCATGGGCTGGACGTTCAACTTCCTGATCGGCGGGCTCTCCGGTGTCTTCCTTTCAGATACGCCAAGCGACACCGACACGCACGGCAGCTTCTTCGTGATGGCCCACTTCCACTACACGATCATGGGCGGGTTGATCTTCACCTTCTTTGCTGCCATCTATTACTGGGTACCGAAGATGCTTGGTGTCAAGCTCAACGAGCGGCTGGCGAAGATTCACTTCTGGTCGCTGTTCATCGCGTTCAACTCGACCTTCATGCCGCTGTTCGTGCTTGGCATGAAGGGAATGCCAAGGCGGGTATCCACGTACGCTCCCAACTTGCAAGGACTGAACGTCTGGGTCTCGATCTCGGCGTTCGTGATCGGACTGTCGATGCTTGTCTTCCTTGCCAACGTCATCTACTCGTTGGTAATCGCCCGCGTCCCCGCCAAGCAAAACGAATGGGACGCCCGCTCGATCGAGTGGGAAGTGCCTACACCAGTTCCGGTCAACAACTTCGAGACGATCCCCACCTTCACCTCCGATCCCTACCAATACGGCACGCCGGCGAGGACACCGTCCCCGCCCGGCGGGGCGCTCGGAACGGCGCCGGCGGGAGGCTGAGATGGAGGCTTCGAGCACCGGCGTGCCGCTGAACCCTGGCGTCCCAGGCGTACCCGCCGAGGTCGCGATCAGGCCCGAGCCGCCGGAGATCGGCGCCCGCTCTCTGTATGTCGCCGGTCGGCTGCTGGCCGGCGCCACCACCTTCTTCTTCCTCGGCTACCTGTTCGCCTACTTCTACCTGCGCTCGCTGAACGAGAGCGGCATGTTCAAGCCGGCGCATGTCAAACCCGAGCAAGGGTACGGGGCCGCGATCGTCGCCTGCATCGTTCTCAGCGCGTTGGCGGCGATCGTGGCGGGCCGCCAGATGAAGCGGATCTCGCGCGGGGATGCCGGCGCCGGCGCCGGCAGTTGGTTGCCGGCAGCCGCGCTTGCGCTCGTTCTGGGGCTGGCGGTTGTCGTCCTGCAATGCCTGCAGTACACCTCGCAGAGCTTCGGGCCGACCGACGGCGGCTATGCGTCGGTCTTCTGTGCTTGGACGGGCCTGTACGCGATTGCGGTGCTGGCGACCATGTACTGGCTCGAGACCCAGGTCGCCTCCGAGCTGCGCGCCCGCCGCTCTCCGGCAGCCGAGCGCCAGGGCGATATCGCCGAGGCCGACAAGCTGATCGCCCCAGGGCTCGACGCGGCTGTCTTCTACTGGTCCTTCCTAGCCGGGATCGGCGTGATCACATGGATCACCCTGTACCTGCTGTAGCGACCGCGCTCGTCCACACCGCGGCCGCGACCGAGCGGGCGCTCAGCCTTGGCAGCTGGTCGTTTGATCCGCCGGTGATCTTGGCGCTGCTCTTTGCCACGCTGTATTGCTGGAGTAACCGCCGCACAGTCGGGCCGTCGCGCACCCGTAGCGAGCGCCGACGCCGGCACTTCTACTTCTATGCGGGGATCGCCGTCGTGCTCGTGGCTCTCGCCTCGCCGCTCGACGCCTACAGCGAGCAGTTGTTCTGGGCGCACATGACCCAGCACGTGCTGCTGCTCGTCGTAGCTCCCCCCCTGATCGTGCTCGCGCGCCCGTGGGTGCGTCTATGGCGCGTGCTGCCCCTCCGGGCGCGTCAGTCGTTGGGCCGCTCACTCGCGCGCGGGCACCTCACATGGCTGCGGCGCTTCGGGGGTTTCCTCGGAGCGCCGCTGCCTACATTCGTCCTCTTCTGCGGGGTGGTGCTCGTCTGGCACATTCCCGCTCTGTTCGATGCGACGCTTGAATCGGAATGGCTGCATGCGCTCGAGCACACGCTGTTCTTCGCGACGGCGTTGATGTTCTGGAAGCAGGTGATCGACTCGCCGCCGCTACACGCGCCAATGGGCGACGTGTGGCGAATGGCATACCTGATCGGCGCGATGGTCGTGATGTGGATTCTCGCGGTCGTGCTGGCGCTGGCACCGAACCCGCTGTATGCGCCATATGCGCTCCAGGCCACGCGCCCCGGTGGCATCTCCGCGCTGGCCGACCAGCAGTTGGCGGCAGGGGTGATGTGGGTGCCCGGCTCGATCACGCTGGTACTGGCCCTGTTTTTCTACCTAAACCGATGGTTGAGCCCAGAGCCGACCAAACCCGCAGCGCTGAAGCCGGCGGCGCGGCTGGCAAGCGACCACTGATGGAAGGAACCCAATGCTCGCAAGCGCAACCTTGACCCTCGCCTCTTTCTCGACCGGCTCGGTGCTGACGCTGGTGCTGCCGCTGGCGGTACTGCTGGTGGTCGTTGCCTGGTACGTGTGGCTGTGGAGTCGCGGCGCCGGTGAGCGCTGAGGCGGTAGGCCGGCCGTTCCGATATCGCCTTGCTCTGCTAGTGGGTCTACTAGTGGTAACCTAGTGGGCATGGCTTATGTGGTCGCACGCCGCAACGGCCGATTCGAGATCAGGGAGTCGTTTCACACCGCGGACGGTCCTCGCTCCCGCACGCTCGTCGGCTTCGGCGTGCTGACCGACGATGTGCTGGCGGCGGCCTCGCGTCGCGCTCAGCGACCGTTCGACGCAGAGGCGGTGATCGGGTCCGGGCGGCGTGCGGGCGCGCGCGTGCAGGTGGCGAGGTCAGGCGCAAGCCGTGCCGGTCAGAGCTTTCTGACGAGCACGAAGCGCATGGCAGGCTTGCTTGGGCAGCCACCGCCCAAGAGGGCACGCGGGGATGCTGGCGCGGCATTGATGGAGCTGCTTGGCTTCGCGGACATGGTCCGAGCAAGTCAGCCGCCGCGACGGTACGAGCCGCTCACCTTCCCACCGCTCTCTCGCCTGGCAGAGCAGCGTGCTGGGGCTGGTCTCCTACGACAGCCGTGAGCGCCGCTGGCAGACTCGGTGGTCTCAGCTCCCGGATCCTCGAGGTCCACGAGATGCTCGAGTCGCTGGGGGTGCCGCATCAGTTTGGCGGGGCGGTAGCGCTTGCGTGGTATCGCAGTCCGCGCGCGACGACCGATATAGATCTGAACGTTACGCTCTCACCAAGCAAGGCCGAGCCGGTGCTGGGAGCGTTGACACATCTCGGCGTGAGCGTCTCCTCAGAGAGCCGGGTCGCGATCGAGCGCGATGGGCAGGCGCGGCTGGACTGGGACGGGTACTACCTCGACCTCTTCTTCGCCACACTCGATCTGCACCGAGAGATGGCCATGAGCTCACACGAGGTCGAGTTCGGGCCCGCGCGCATACCGATCCTCTCGCCCGAGCATCTGATCGTCTGCAAGGCGATCTTCGACCGGCCGAAGGACTGGGTGGACATCGAAGAGATAGTCGCGTGGGGGACTGGCGTCGACTGGGCAGTGGTCCTGGGCTGGATCGGCGAGATGCTGGGGAGCGACAGCGTTCAGCACCAACGCCTGGCGGAGTTGCTGACATCGATGGCCTGACCGGCCGGCGAGCACTCTTCAGAACCGCGCTGGTGCGTGCTCCACAGGTTGCTCGAACAGGCCCGGCTCGACCACTTCCAATTTGCGCGAGAAGAACTCTTTGAAGAACGGTCGTGATACGAGCATCAGCACAACGCCGAGCAGCATCCCACCGATTCCCATCCACAGCGGCAGCGTGATGCCGAGGATCGGTTTGGAGGAGACGTTTTCGGCGTGGCCGTAGTAGTCGATCGCGTAGCCGGCGACACCGAACAGCATCAGCGCGCCGAGCAGCGGCGCTAGTCCGAGCAGGACGAAGTCTTTGAAGCTGTTGCGAAGCTCTTTGCGGTAATAGACGATGCAGGCGACCCCGGTGAAGCCGTAGTAGAAGCAGATCGGGAAGCCGATCGCCACGATCGAGTCTTCAAGTGCGCTTTCGGACAGGTTGAGGATCACGAGCGTCCAGAGGATCGATACGCCGCCCATCAGCAGCGTCGAGAAGCCGGGCGTCAGGTAGCGCGGATGGATTTTCCCGAACGCTCTTGGAATCGACTTCCAGTAGGCCATCGACAGCGTCGTCCGTGCCGTCGGCAGGATCGTCGTCTGCGTCGAGGCCGACGCAGAGGTGAGCACCGCGATGATCAAGAGCTTGTCCCAGGGGAAGCCGAATACCTGCGAGCCGAGCACGCTGAGCACGTCGCTCTGGTTGGCTTCATTTGTCAGCAGCGCGGCTCCGCCCCAGGCTTGACCGGCGGCGGAGACGACCACGTAGATCAGCACTAGCAGAATCGTGGACATCACCGCCGCTCGCCCCGGCCCCTCGTTGGCGTCTTCTGACTCCTCGTTCACCGATACCCCGGAATCCCACCCCCAGTAGATGAAGACGCCCAGCAGCACCCCGTCGATTAGTGCTTTGAAGTTCATCGCGAACGGGTTGAACCATGAGAAGGCGGGCTGGACCGAGTGGGCTGGACTGTTGGCGTAGACCTTCACCAACGCCACCACCGCGAAGGTCCCCAGGATCAAGATCTCCGCGCTCAAGAGAAACTGCTGGATGCGCGCGGAAAGCTCGATGCCGCGGTAGCAAATCCAGGTCATCAGCGCGATCCAGACAACCGAGGCGACGATGATCGCCGCCAGCGATTCGCTGAGTTCGGTGAAGCCGAACAGCTTGAAGGTGTAGATGCCGGCTATCTGCGCCAGCGAGGCCATCACCAGCACGTCGGCCAGGAAGATCCCCCAACCGTTGACCCAGCCCATGCTCGGCCCGAGCGCGCGCGTGGTCCATGCGAAGGTGGTGCCGGCATCGGGATCGGCGCGGTTCAGTCCGCGGTAGGCACCGGCGATCAGCAGCATCGGGACGAACGAAACAAGCAGTACCGCCGGCGCGTGCAACCCCACGCCTGAGACGGCGACGATAAAGCCGAGCGTGGCGGCCAACGAGTAGGCGGGCGCCGTTGAGGCGACGCCGATCACTAGGTTCGAGAGGTAGCCGATGGCGTCTTTCTTCAGCCCCTTGTCAACCACCTCGCCCGACGCTTGACGAGGTGCTTCTCCGGCGGCGCTGATGCTGGCCATTTTTGCGGACCTCCCTTGTCGCCGGTCCCCGTTGGGCGGTCGCCCGCGACGGTCAAGTGGTGATCGCTACAAGCAGATGTGAAGAAGGCTAGGACCAGATCGGCGCACACTCAAGAGGCGCAACCGCCAATATGTCGCAGTTTCCCTATACATTTCGTACAACTACTAGACGGGTTGTTGAACGCGAAGTTCATTGAGAGGCATAAGCGACCGCGCTACCGTTATCCCAGGTGTCTATCTCGGTTGAAACACAGCAGTCGCAAACGACCGCCGCCAGCGATCTGCAGGCGCTGGCCAAGCGTCACCTGTGGATGCACTTCACGCGCATGGGCGCCTACGAGAACGCGGAGGTGCCAATCATCGAGCGCGGCGAGGGGTGCTACGTGTACGACTCGCACGGCAAGCGCTACCTCGACGGGCTCTCAGCTCTGTACTGCGTGAATGTGGGCCACGGCCGCGCTGAGTTGGGAGAGGCCGCCGCCGAGCAGGCAAAGACGCTTGGCTTCTACACCAACTGGAGCTACGCCCATCCGCGCTCGATCGAACTGGCCGCGCGGCTGTCCGAGCTGGCGCCGGGCGACCTTAACCGCGTGTTCTTCGTCAGCGGTGGCTCGGAGGCGGTTGAGTCCGCCTGGAAGCTTGCCAAGGCCTATCACGCGGCCTGCGGTGAGCCGCGCAAGCACAAGATAATTTCTCGCTACCTGGCCTACCACGGCACCTCGATGGGTGCCCTGACGGCGACGGGACTGCCGCCGCTGCGCGAGCCGTTTGAGCCGCTGACGCCCGGTGGGCGGCATGTGGCCAACACCAACTCCTACCGATGGAAGGAAGACAGAGACCCACTGTGGGCGGCGGACGCGATCGAGGAGGCGATTCTGTTCGAGGGCCCACACACGGTCGCGGCGGTGATCCTCGAGCCGGTGCAGAACAGCGGCGGCTGCTTCGTGCCCCAGGACGGCTACTTCCAGCGCGTGCGCGAAATCTGTGACCGCCACAACGTCCTGCTCATCTCCGATGAGGTGATCTGCGGCTTTGGGCGCCTTGGGCACTGGTTTGGCTGTCAGCGCTTCGAGGTCAAGCCGGACATCATGACGCTCGCCAAGGGGATGACTTCCGCGTATGCCCCGATGGGCGCGGTGATCGCCTCCGACAAGGTCGCCGAGCCGTTTCTGCACGCGCGCGCGATCTTCAACCACGGCTTCACTTTCGGCGGGCATCCGATGTCGTGCGCGGTGGCGATGGCCAATCTGGACGTGATGGAGCGCGAGCAGATCAACGAGCACGTGCTCGCCAAGGAGGGTGAGTTCCGCGCGATGATCGAGTCGTTGCGCGACCTGCCGATCGTCGGCGACGTGCGCGGGGCCGGCTTCTTTCACGCGATCGAGCTGGTCAAGGATCGCGACACCAAGGAGACGTTCAACGCGGCGGAGTCAGAGCAGCTGCTGCGCGGATATCTGTCTGGCGCTCTGTACGAGCGTGGCTTGATCTGCCGCACCGATGACAGGGGGGATCCAGTCATCCAGCTCTCGCCGCCGTTGATCGCGGACAGCGAGCAGTTCGAGGAGATCGAGGCGATCTTGCGGCCGGTGTTGACCGAGGCGTGGGAGCGGATCGTCCGACGCTAGGGCGATCCGAGGAAGACAAGGACGAGCGCATGCTGAGTGTTGAAGGCCTGGTGGAGGAGCTGGGCCTCACACTCGCAACCGGTCAGGAGAATGCTGGGCGCAGCGTTCGCTGGGTGCACTCGACCGAGCTGCTTGACCCGACCCCCTGGTTGCGCGGTGGTGAGCTGTTGCTCACCACCGGCCTGCAGCTATCTGGGGCAAAGCTCCAACGCGAATTCGTCGAGCTGCTCGCCGACCATGAGATCGCCGGACTGGGGTTCGGTACGGGGTTTGTGCACAAGAAGATCCCGGCGGCGATGCTGGGCGCGGCGCGCAAGCGCGGCTTTCCGCTGTTTGAAGTCTCCTACGACCTGCCCTTCATCGCGGTGACCGAGCGCGTTTTCGCGCAACTGCTCAATGAGCGCTACGAGTTGCTTCAGCGCAACATGGCCGGCGATGTGCTTGCCGAGGCGCTAACTGGGCGCCTGTACCCCGACGAGTTGCAGGCACGTCTACGCCCGTTTGGGATCGGAGAATCGGCTGCGGTGCTGGCGTTTGCCCTGCGCGAGCCGGGCGCCGCGGCCTCGACGCTCGAGTCGGTGCTTGAGCGCCTGGAAGCGCACGCGCTTGTGGCAACGCGCAACGGTTTGCTGTGCGCTGTTGTCGATTGCGAGGCCGGCGCTGAAGATCGTCCAGTGGAGCTGGCCAGGCGGGTGCGCGAGGAGCTGCGAAAGCGCTTCGGCGATGTGCGTGCGTCGGCGTCGCGGCCGGCGCCGACGCACATGCTCAGGCGCAGCTTTCACGAGGCTCGTTGCGCGCTGGAAGCTGTGCGGCTTGCAAACGGCAGCGCTCCGGACGTCGCCTCCTACCGCGATCTTGGTGCTTTTCAGCTGTTGCTCTCGCTGCAGGATGATGACGCGCTTGCCTCCTATACGCGCTCGGTGCTCGGGCCAGTCGAACAGGACGAGGGCGAGTACGGCGACGAGCTGCTGCGTTCGCTGGACGTGTTCATCGAGAACAACGGGCACTGGGAGCGGGCCGCGCAGACGCTGTATTGCCATCGCCACACGCTGCGCTACCGGATCAAGCGGGTGGAGCAGCTGACCGGCCGCGATTTCTCCCACGCGCGTGACCGCATCGAGTTCTGGCTAGCGCTGCGGGCCCGGGAGCTGGCGCGATGAGGATCGGCGTTCCTACCGAGATCAAGCCCGACGAGTACCGCGTAGCGATCACGCCGGCGGGTGTGCGCGAGCTGTGCTCGCGCGGCCACGAGGTGCTTATTCAGACCGGCGCTGGTGAGGGGAGCGCCATCTCCGATGAGCAGTTCCGCGCCCAGGGGGCGACGGTCGTGGATGGCGCGTGCGCTGTGTTCGAGGGCGCCGATCTGATCCTCAAGGTCAAGGAGCCCCAGGCCGAGGAGGTCGAGCTTTTGCGTGAGCAGCAGACTCTGTTCACCTATCTACATCTGGCGGCTGAGCCGGAGCTGGCCGAGGGATTGCGCCGCTCCGGCGCGACTTGCATCGCTTATGAGACCGTCGAAGACTCAGATGGCCGGCTGCCGCTGCTGGCGCCGATGAGCGAGGTCGCCGGCAAGATCGCCACACAGGCCGGCGCGTTCATGCTCGAGCGCCCGTTGGGGGGCCGCGGAATCCTGCTCGGCGGCGTCCCGGGCGTGGCGGCGGCGACGGTGCTGGTGATCGGCGGCGGCGTGGTGGGCATGAACGCCGCCTTCATCGCAATCGGCATGGAAGCCGACGTGTTCGTGTTCGACCGCTCGATCGACCGCCTGCGCGAACTCGACGTCGCCTTCGCCGGGCGCGCGTCGACCGTGTACTCCTCGACGCTGGCCGTCGAGCAGATGCTGCCGGCGGCCGACCTCGTGATCGGCGCGGTGCTCGTCCACGGCGCCAAGGCGCCGTACGTGATCCGGCGCGACCAGCTGCAGCTGATGAAGCGCCAGGCCGTGCTCGTCGACGTCTCGATCGA
>DASTPN010000013.1:0-2824 GCA_035719985.1 Solirubrobacteraceae bacterium
ACGAAGAAAATCATGATCGTGCCGTGCGCCGAGAAGATCTGGTCGAAGTGGGAAGCCGGCAGATAGCCGGCAGCGTGAAAGGCCAGCGCGTGCTGCGCGCGCATCATGATCGCGTCGATGAAGCCACGAACCAGCATCACGGCGGCGAGCAGGCAGTACATGATGCCGATGCGCTTGTGGTCGACGCTCGTGATCCACTCGCGCCAGAGATACGGCCAGTAGCCCTTCACCACAACCCACACGAGGACCGCGAGCACCGCCACATACACGGCGACACCGCTGATGAGCGGAATCGGCTCATCGAACGGGATGGCCTCCCAGGTGAGCTTTCCCAATACCACGGCTACCTCCGAAGCTCGACCGCGCTCAGATTCGGCGCGATTTGCTGCGGCCCTTCTCCCTGCGGCAGCTGCTGCGTGACGATCGCTTCGAACAATCCCGGCCGTACCGAGCGGTAGGTCTGGGGCGGTACGTTCGAGCTCTGGCGCAGCAGCGCGCGATAGGCACTGTCATCGAGCACCGGCCCGGCTGCCTGGGCGGTGCTCATCCAGCGCATGAACTCACCGTTTGGGACGGCGTCCGTATCAAAGTGCATGTCCGCAAAGCCGTCGCCACTGATCATCGCCGAGCGTCCTTGGTAGACACCGGGACGGTCCGCCTGCAGATTGAGCGTGCCGGCCATGCCATGCATGCAATAGAGCATGCTGCCGAGCTGCGGTACCCAGAACACGTTCCACACGCTGGCTGAGGTCAGGCGCAGGTGCAGCGGGACTCCGACCGGCACGACCAGATGATTGATGCTCGCGACGCGCTGCTCGGGATAGATGAACAGCCATTTCCAGTCGAGCGACACGACCTGGATCTCAAGCGGCTTGACGCGCGATGCGAGTGGGCGCGCGGGATCGAGCAGGAACGAGCTCGTCCAGGCCACCCCGCCCAGAAAAAAGATGACGAGCGCTGGAATCGACCAGGTGATGAGCTCGATGCGGCCAGAGTGTGTGAAGGTCGGCCAGTACGGTGCGCGCTTGTTCGAGGCTCTGAAACGAAAGGCAATCGCGAGCGTCGCGATCATCACCGGGACGACGATCGCCAACATCATCGCGAGCGCGTCGAACAGAATCTTGCGCTCGGCCTCCCCCACCGGGCCTGCAGGATCGAGCTCCGCTCCACCACAGGCGCCCAGGCAGACGAGCGCCGCGAGTGCGCCGACCCAACCTGCGGCGCCCGCAGCGCCGCGCCCGCTCATTAGTGGCGAAACTTGCACGAGACCATCACGCTCGCCGACGGGCGAAAGTGGACGCGTAGCATAGTGCAACTCGCCTTCAGGGGACCAACATCGTTCCGCCGTGGCGAAGCTGAAGGCCCAGCCGCGTTCGTTACGAAGCACGCGTGCGGGTGGCCCGGGCCGCGGCGCCGTACCGCTCTGCAGCAAGATCTGCATCATCGCGGGTGCGCGGCGAGTCTAGTCTTGCGTCATGAGCCGCTCGCGCCGTCCGGACGCAATACTCTCGCTCGTCAGGATGATGAGACTCGTCGTCGCATGGGGCGCGACGACCCTCGCTCTCAGCGCGAGCCACAGTACTGCCCATCCGCGCATCGAGCCGCCCACACCATTGGCCACGCTGGCCGCGCAGGCTGACGCCGCCTACCAAGCCAGGGACTGGACCCGCGCCGTCCCCCTGTATGAGCGCCTCGCGCATGAGCAGCCCGAGGGTTACCTGTACTGGATGCGTCTCGGCACCTCCCTGCATGGCATCGGCGAGAACGCGCAGGCGTTGAAGGCGTACGAGACCGCAAAGAGCCACGGCGCCCCCCCGAGCGATTTTCACTACGGCATCGCTATCACACTCGCCTCGATGGGTAAGCACGACGAGGCGTTCGTCGCCCTCACCGATGCGGTGAGAGCGGGGCACGGCCGCCCCGACCTGATGCGCTCCGATCCAGACCTCGTGAGGCTGCGCAGCGATGGACGCTTCCCGAGCCTCATCGCTCAGGCCGAGAGGAATCAGGCGCCGTGCGACTACCGCAGCGAAAGCCGCCAGTTTGACTTCTGGCTAGGCGACTGGAACGTCGTCACGACGCACGAGCTCACTCCAGCCGGCCGCAGCCATATCGAGCGTACGGTCGGCAATTGCGTCATCTGGGAGAACTGGACTTCGCACGGGGAGTCCGGCTACTCGGGTAAGAGCTACAACATCTACAACGTCGACCTCAAGCGCTGGGAGCAGTTCTGGGTCGACAATCGTGGCGACATGACCCACTTTCACGGAGGCCTGGTCGACGGTGTAATGGACTTGAGCACCGACGCTGTCCCGCAGGCGGATGGCAAGGCGCTCACGCGCCGGCTGCGCTTCTATAATCTCGGCGCAAATCGTGTTCGCCAGCTCGGTGAAGCCTCGACCGATGGTGGCAAGACCTGGACCGACGAGTATGACTTCACCTATCAGCGCGTGGAATGACTCCAGAGATGCGCACCGATAGATGATGTCGTTACGACGGAGTCAGTGACCCGCTCGCCTCAGCGCGCCTGCTGACCTTCGGGAGGCCCCCAGCGGGCCCGCAGCACATCGGCCTGCGAGACCTGAGCGGCCAATCTTGTCCGCGCACGCGCCTAGCCAGGTTGGTAACCTCACACTTCTCGCCCCAGCTTGCTGTATCAAGAGCTGGATTATCGAACTTGACGCCCTGGTCGTGAGGCAGAAGGCCTGAATTGGTGATGCGCCTGTTCACAAGAATGCGCCAAGCTCTCTCGAGGCTCGCGCCCTCGCGTGCATTGCGCTCCTACCTGATTTCCGGCTGGGTGTCGGGCCGCTTTCCTCAGTCG
>DASTPN010000014.1:0-7919 GCA_035719985.1 Solirubrobacteraceae bacterium
GCCTGCACCACCGTCCCTGAACGACAACGATGACCAGAAGCGAGCGGCGGCGGAGGCCGCTGCAGCGCTTGTGGGCGACGGTCAGCGAGTTGGCCTGGGCACCGGATCGACGGTCGCGCATCTGCTGCCGGCGCTGGCCGCGCGCGGATTGACGTTGCGCTGCGCCGCGACCTCGCCGGCGACCGAACTGCTCGCCGATGAGCTAGGACTGGCGGTCGAGCAGCTCGACGAGCTCGCTCCGCTTGACATCGCGATCGACGGAGCCGACCAGATCACCGCAGATGGGTGGTTGATCAAGGGCGGCGGTGGCGCCCACACGCGCGAGAAGATCGTCGCCGCCGCCGCACGGCGCTTCGTCGTGATCGCCTCCGCCGAGAAGGCTGTCGCCGTCCTGCGCCCGCCGGTGCCGCTTGAGATCCTTCGCTTCGGCGCGCAGCAGACGCTCGCGGCACTCGGCAATGCTGTACTGCGTGACGCCCCGCCGAGCCCGGAGGGCAATCTGATTGCCGACTATTTCGGGCCGCTCGGCGACCCCCGCGCGCTCGCCGCCTGGCTGGCGGCCGTGCCCGGCGTGGTCGAGCACGGACTGTTCGCGCCCGAGCTGGTCAGCGACATACTGATCGCCGGTCTGCACGGTGTCGAGCACATCGCACTCGCGGGCGCGGGCCGCTGATGAAGCGTCCTGATCGCAAACACAAAGGAGCCACTTCATGAGCCAAAGCAACGGCAGCGGACCCGGCGAGGCGAGCGCAGCTCCGTACGTGGTGCTGGTCACCGGCGCCTCGAGCGGCATCGGCGAGGCGACCGCAAAGCGACTGGCTGCCCTGCCGCGCGCTCATGTCGTATTGGTCGCGCGCCGCGAGGAGCGACTGCAAGCGCTGTGCCGTTCGCTCGGAGAACGCGCCAGCTACATATCGGTCGACTTGCTCGGAGAAGACGCGCCGCTGCGGATCGCCGAGCATCTGCACGAGCATCACGGGCGCCTGGATCTGCTGGTCAACAATGCCGGCGCCGCCTGGCGCGCCACGTTTGCGCAGGGCGGCTATGCCAACGTGCGCCGCACGATGGAGATCGACTTCGACGCACAGGTACGCCTGACCGAGGCACTGCTGCCGCTGTTGCGCCAGAGCACGCCGAGCGCGATCGTCAACGTCGCCAGCACCGCCGGGCGCGTCGCCCGCGCCGGCTCGGGTGCTTATAGCGCCGCCAAGTTCGCGCTGGCCGGCTGGTCGGATTCGCTTTACGCCGAGGAGCGGCCATACGGGGTACACGTCGGCCTGGTGCTGCCGGGCTTCATCTCCACCGAGGGCTTCCCCCAGGCGGAGTTGACCGAGAAGGCGCTGACGCGTTGGATCGTCTCAACGTCTGAGAAGGCCGCCGAGGCCATCTATCAGGCCGGCGTCGAGCGCAAGGCTGAGCGCTACGTGCCGCGCCCTTACGCGATTGCCGCGGCCCTGCGCATCCTTGCGCCGGGGCTGGTCAGGCGCGTCCTCGGCGGCGGCGCGGCGGCCGTGATAACCACGACCACCGGCGCCGACATGGCCGAGCGTTCCGGCTCCTCAGCCGGCGACTAGCGGAGCTTGGTTTCGCTCACGCTGCAGTTCATGACCGGCTGAGCGCAGCGCAAACGCCAGCGCACACATCACGATGCCACGGGCAAGCAGCACGATCGCGATCACGACAGCCAGCGTCGCCACGCCAAACTGCGGCCAGGCGACGATCACAACACCAGCCGCAAAATCGACCAGTCCCCACAAGATCAGCCAGCCGCGACCCTGCACCGCATAGACCGACGCGAACAGGCGCATGATCCCCATCACCACCAGATAGATACCGAACGCCAGTGCCACGACCTGCACACTGCCGCCCGGATGGCGGATGACGATCAGGCCGGCGATGCCGGCAACAGCGGCGGAGAGCAACAACGCCCCCCTTGAGCGCTCGCTTTCACCGAAGGCCAACACGAGTCCGATCACGGCAGCGATCAGCAGGTAGATGCCGAAGATGATGGCGATCGTGGTGAGCGTCTCGCCTGGATAGGCGAGCGCCAGGATTCCCACGCCGACCGAGATGAGACCGAGCAGCAGTGCGATCCACCACGATCGACCGACTGCTTCTAGCTCGGAGAGGTCCGGCGCTTGATTTGCTTGAGTAGACATGCTCCGCACCATCTCACCGGCCCCGGCGGAAGGCAAGGTGTGAAACCCACAGCGGCAATTGCGGGATTTCACGGTACCCGCGCGCCGCGCCAGACCGTAGTCTGCATCCGTGAGCTCTCACCCCCACCGTTGGCTTGTGCGCTCCTTGATCGGACTGGCCAGCGTGCTCGGTGTCGTAGCGGTCTTCGCGCTTTGGGCCAACCGCCAACTGCTTGACACGGGCTACTGGAAGAGCACCAACCAGAAGCTGATCGCTAGCCCACCGATCAAAGAACAGCTGTCGATCTTCCTCACAGACCAGCTCTACGCCAACGTCGATGTCAGCGGCGAACTGAAGAACGAGCTGCCATCCGAACTGAAGCCGCTGGCCGCCCCTGCCGCCGGCGCGCTGCGCGACGCGGTTCAGCGCGGAATCCTGTTCCTGCTGGAACGACCGAAGGTCCAAGAACTGTGGGGCAAGGCCAACGAAATCACTCACGCCCAGTTCGTGAACCTGATCGAGAACAAAGGCAGGGTGATCAAGCTGCCCGGCGGGGGCGCGGTGATCCTCGACCTACGCCCGATGCTGACCGAAGTCGCCGAAAAGGTAGGCGCGCCCACCAGCGTCGTGCAAAAGATCCCCGAAAAAGTCGCGCAGGTGCGGATCGTCACCTCCAGCGAGCTGAAAACGATGCAGAATGCCGTCAACCTCCTGCGCGTGCTGGCGGTGGCCCTGCCGCTGCTGGTGTTCGTGCTCCTGGCCGCGGCGATCTACCTCGCACGCGACAGGCGCCGCCAAACGCTGATCGCCGCCGGCGCCGCGTTTATCGGCGTCGGACTAGTCGTGATCGTCGCGCGCGGACTGATCGGCAACAAGGTGGTCGACTCGCTCGCGACTACCGAAGCCGTCAGACCGGCCGCGCAGGCAGCGTGGTCGATCGGCACGAGCGTGCTGGCCGACGTCGCGTGGTCGACCGTTTTCATCGGCATCGTGGTGATCCTTGCGGGCATGCTCGCCGGGCCCACGCGCATCGCGACGAGCGCCCGCCATACGATCGCCCCTTACCTGCGCGACCGCGCCGACCTCACCTTCGGCACGGTCGGACTGCTGCTGCTGCTGTTTTTCTGGTGGGGGCCGATCCCGGCGACGAGAACGCTGCTCGGCATCCTGATCATCATCGTGCTCGCCTTCTTCGGCGCTGAGATGCTGCGCCGCCAAACCGCCGGCGAATTCCCCGACGCCCATTTGACGCCAGGCATGCTGGGCGCACCACACGAGGCGGCGACCGTTCCGCATCAGGCGGCGGCGCCCGAGGACACGCATGAGCACAAGCCAAGCTAACGGGGTCACCGAGCGCGAAGCGGTAGGCAAGGCCGCCCGCGAGCACACGCCGCGCTCCTGCCACGGCGAATGGAGCGCCGCCAAGGACCGTGAGGATCCGATCGCGATCCTCGAAGCCCAGGGCACGAGCCGGGTGCAGGAGCTGCTGCCGATTCGCTACGGGCGGATGGCAACCTCCGCTTTCGCCTTCTTCCGCGGCGCGGCGGCGGTGATGGCTGCCGACCTGGCAAAGACGCCCGCCTCGGGGCTGCGAGCGCAGCTGTGCGGCGACGCGCACCTGTCCAACTTCGGCATTTTCGCCTCGCCCGAGCGCGAGATGCTGTTCGACATCAACGATTTCGACGAGACGCTACCCGGACCTTGGGAGTGGGACGTCAAGCGCCTGGCCGCCAGCATGGCCATCGCCGGGCGCGAACGCGGGCTGAGCGCTCCCGAGCTCGCCGACGTGCTGGCCTGGACCGGACAGGCTTATCGGCTGTCGATGCGCGGCTTTGCCCAGATGAGCAACCTGGACGTGTGGTACTCCAAGCTGAACGCGAAGGACGTCCTCGACCTTCTCCGTCAGCAGCGAATCACCGGCGGCAAGCGGCTGGCCAAGATGGAACAGCGGTTGGGCAAGGCACGCTCGAAGAACAGCACACGGGCGGTAATGAAGCTGACCGAAAGCGTCGAAGGCAAACTGCGTTTCGTCAGCGAACCACCTTTGATCGTGCCGGTCGAGGAGCTGTTCGGCGAGGCCGAGGGCGACGTGCTGCGCGGGCGCATGCAGGAGCTGCTCGACGGCTATCGTGAAAGCCTCAGCGACGAGTACGGCGTGCTGCTCGAGGATTACAGCTTTGAAGGGATGGCACGCAAGGTCGTCGGTGTCGGCAGCGTCGGCACACGCGCATGGGTGATGTTGATGATCGGTCGTGACGACGGCGACCCGCTGGTACTGCAGGCCAAGGAAGCCCAGGCGTCGGTGCTCGAGCCCTACGCGGGCGCATCGGTCTACGCCAACAGTGGTCAGCGCGTGGTCGAGGGACAGCGGCTGATGCAAGCTGCCGGCGACATCTTCCTCGGCTGGCTGCCGGCTACGGGGATCGATGAAGTGAAGCGCGACTTCTATGTGCGCCAACTGTGGGACGGCAAGCTGAGCGTCGAGGTCGAAACGCTTGATTACAAGCTTCTGCGCGGCTACGGCGCGGTGTGCGCATGGACGCTCGCGCGCGCACACGCGCGCTCCGGGGATCGCATCGCGATCGCCTCCTACCTCGGCAAGGGCGGGGTGTTTGACCAGGCGATCGCCGAGTTCTCCGAGGCCTACGCAGACCAGAACGAACGAGATCACGCCGACCTGCTGGCGGCGATCGAGTCCGGGCGCCTCTCGGCGCTTGATGCCTGAGCGCTCACGCGGGCCTAAGATGCGCTCGTAACCACCCGAGCGAGGAGCAACACGATGGCTGAGAACTTGATCGAGGGCGTCGACTTCGTAGCGATCTCCAGCAAAGACCTACCCAAAGCCGTCGAGTTCTACGGCGAGACACTCGGGCTGGAGCGATCGGTCTACCTGGAAGAGCGCAACTATGCCGAGTTCGAGATCGGCAACCTGACGCTGAGCGTTATCGACGGCGAGAAAATGGGGCTGGGACACAACGTTCGCGGCCATCACATTGCCCTGCACGTAGCCGACGTGCAGGCGGCACGCAAAGAGCTCGAAGATCGCGGTGTGCAGTTCGAAGGCGACGTCTTTGACACGAGCGTCTGCCACATGGCTTTCTTCAAGGACCCCGACGGCAATCCCCTGATGCTCCATCACCGTTACGCGCCACGCCCGCCGCGTTCCTGACGCGGACACGCCAAATCCAACCCAAAGACCCGCTGGGTTTCAGACCTCTGAGTAGACGGGTTCGCGCGAAGCGGACTCGTCCACGGCGGGCACGCCCTCCCCACCCTCTTGGGGCATCGGGTGGCCGGCCATCGCGGGCAGCTTCGGCACGACCGTCAGCGCAATCGCGATCCCTGAGAGGACCAGCCCGACGGCGATCCAGAAGGCGAGGTGGTAGCCGCCTGTCAACGCGGCCGCGGTCGAGTGACCGCTCGCCAGCAGGCTCGACGTGCGCGAGGCCGACAATGTCGCCAAGACCGCCAGGCCGAGCGCGCCGCCGACCTGGGCGCTGGTGTTGACAAGACCGGAGGCCAAGCCCGCGTCCTCGGGTGTCGAGCCGGCCATCGCGATCGTCATCAGCGCCGGGAAGCAGGCGCCCATGCCGATCCCGATCAAGATCAGCGCCGGCATCACTCCGGTCACGTAGCTCGCGTGTACGCCCGCCATCGCGAACAGCGCCAGTCCGACCGCGGCCAGGCCCAGACCGGGCGGCAGCACCGCCCGCGCTCCGAAACGGGTGATGATCGGCTCGGAGAAGCGAATCGACATCGAGCCCATCGCGATCGTCGTCGGCAGGAACGCCAGGCCGATCTGCAGAGCGTCGTAGCCGAGCACCTTGCGCAGGTACAGAGCACCGAGGAAGAAGACGCCGAACATCCCAGCGATCGAGACGATCTGGACCAGGTTGGCGCCGGTGAGCGAGCGCGAACGGAAGATGCGCAGCGGGATCAGCGGCTTCTGTGCCGTGGCCTCGCGCGCGATGAAGGCGCCCAGCAATAGCAGCGATCCGGCCCCGAAGGCTAGTGTCGTTCCCGCGCCCCAGCCGTCTTCGGCGGCGGGCTTGACGATCGTGTAGACGCCGAGCATCAGCGCGCTTGTGATCAGCACGGCGCCGGGTATGTCTGCTCCCTGCTCAAAGCCAATGCCCTTGTCGCGCTCGAGCAGGCGCCGGGCGAACAGAATCGTGGCGATCCCGATCGGGATGTTGACGAAGAAGATCCAGTGCCAATCGAGCGCCTGAGTGAGCACGCCGCCGGCGAGCAGGCCGACCGACCCGCCGGCCGAGGCCACAAATGCGTATACGCCGAGCGCCTTGGCCTGGTCGCGCGGCTGCGGGAACATCGTCACGATCATCCCCAGGATCACCGCCGAGGTCATCGCCCCGCCGATGCCTTGGATGAAGCGGGCGCCGACGAGCAGCGTCTGCGACCACGCTAGGCCACACAACAGCGACGCGACCGTGAACAAGGCGACGCCGAGCAGAAACATACGCGCGCGCCCGAACAGGTCACCGAAGCGCCCGGCCAGCAGCAGCAGGCCGCCGAAGGCGATCAGATAGGCGTTGACGACCCACGCCAGGCTCGACGGCGAGAAGTGCAGGTCTTCCTGAATCGACGGCAGCGCGACGTTGACGACGGTCACGTCGAGCACGATCATCAGCATGCCCACACACAGCACGTACAGGGTCAGCCAGCGGGCGCGCTCATCTTGGCTCATCTCGTTCCTCGCATCGGTCGCAGGTTATCGACGGTTGCGGAGCTTCCGAACCTTTGACCGGCAGATCTTTACTTTCTCGTCGGGAAAGAGGAGGAGGACCCACTTGCGTGGGTCCAGTTTGGCGTTCCCGCGGCGCGATCTCGCCTAGTTCGCGCTTTCCTTGACCTTCTCCATCAACAGCGCATCGCGGTAGTCGCCGCCGCCCCGATGCTCGTAGGCACGCATCAGGCCGACACGGCGAAAGCCCGCCTTCTCATAGCTGCGAATCGCCGCGGCGTTCTCGCCGGCGGGGTCGATCGTCAGGCGATGGTGTCCACGCTCATCGAGTAGATACTCGGACAACAGTCCCAGCGCCTGGGTACCGATGCCCTGACCGTGCAAAGCCGGGTCTAGGAACAGATCGATGGTCGCGTGGCGGTAACGCGGCGTGTTCTCCTCCCAGTACTGAACCATTCCGGCGACAGCGCCGTCAACGACGACGCTCAAGCGAGCCTGCTCAGGCTCGTCGCTGAAGGGGAAGCCCGGCTCAGGCTCACCCCACCAGCGCGCCACGTCGGGCATGGCGTGGATGCGCAGCAAATCGGGGGCGTCCTCTGGCTGTAGCGGACGCAACACCAACTCGTGCTCGCCGATGGGAGTGACGCGGCCGATCGGCGAGTCGGTCATCGGTCGAACCGCCGCGCCGTCAGACGGCGATCGGCTCGCGGCGCGGCGCCGGCGAGCCTAGGCGCGAGAACTCCATCGCCCCGTCCTGCACGGAACCTCGGCGCAGACCGACGATGTCAAGCGCGTAGTTCTGGTGTAGGCGCCAGGGGGTCTTCGAGCCCTGCTTGGGGAAGTGCTCGATCGAGCGTTGCACGTAGCCCGAGGAAAAGTCGATGAACGGCAGCGGCTGTACGGCGGGGTCGCCGTTTAGCGGCACGCACTGGGCGTAGCCGTGCTCGTCCATGTGCGCGATCAGGCGGCAGACGTATTCGCAGGTCAGGTCGCACTTGAGCGTCCACGAAGCGTTCGTATAGCCAACGGCAAAAGCCATGTTCGGCACGCCTGAGAGCATCATGCCCTTGTAGGACAT
>DASTPN010000015.1:0-3539 GCA_035719985.1 Solirubrobacteraceae bacterium
CCCTCTCACGGCGGTAACACGGGTTCGAATCCCGTTGGCGGTACTAACTGACGACGACGATGTCCCCGATCGCCAGCATCCCGTACACGGTGTGCGCCGTTTCGATCGGCAGCTCCACACAGCCATTCGATTGCGGCGTGCCGTACGAACCACGCGGAAAGCCGTGTACCGCATCCCCACCGTTGAAGTAATTGACCCACGGCACGCCCGGGTCTGAGTATTTGCTGCCGTCCGGGTTGGTGCCGGTCATCGTGGTGGAGGTAAAGCGCGAGAAGATCGGGAACGTCCCCTGGGCGGTTTCGGCGCCTGCCACCCCGGTGTTGGCAGGTGTGCTCAGCGCGACGTGGCTGCCCTGATGCACCTCGAGCGTCTCGGGGATCGTCTCGCTGACCGTGACCCACGTGTAAGGCGTGTGCTTGCGCTGGTCGTGCTCGACCGCGCCGAACAGCGCACGCCAGGTCGCTTCGTCGGCTTCGCCTGTCGCTTCCAGTTCGTGTTCTGACTGGAAGACCATCAGCCCACCCCTGGTGGTCTCGTCCAGTTCGCCGTAGTTCAGTTCGGGCGCGTCGCTATAGCGGGCGTGCATGTGCTCTGAGGGCGGATGGAAGGCGGCCATTGCCGTCAGTCGCGCCCGCGAGGCGCCGGGATCGCTTGGCAGTGAAGCAGTGCTGGCGCGGTAGGGGAGGTAGTCCAGGCGGGCGAGCGCTAGCTGCAAGCCCTTTACCGACGGGCAGGCGACGTGCAGGTAGATGTCGCGGTGCACGCCGATCGGCGAGTGCGAGAGGGTACTCGTCGCTGCTGAGATGCCGAGTCGGTAGGTAGAGCAGGGCTCGAGCGTTGTCGTCGGCCGGAATATCTCCGAGTCGCCGTGGATTACCCAGTGCCCGGCGACGGAGGGGCTGAGGTGGGGAAGGGGGGAGAAGGAGGCAGGACGGCCGGACAGGCGCACGCGTAGATCCGCAATACCGTCGTTGATCGTGCGCGAGGGCAACGCGGTCAGTCGTGTGGCCGGTAGCGCTCCACCGGTGTCGACCGCTCCATTTGAGGTCGTGCGCAGACCGCCGATCCGCGCGGCGATGCCGCTGCACAGCACTACCGCGGCTACAGCCGCGACCAGCGCGAGCCTCACGAGCACTGTGCGTATCCGCATCCGCCTACCCCGCCACTCCTGACGATCGTCTGCTGCCTCTGTGCTCCAGTGCGACCGATTCTAACGGGTGGACAAGCGTCTTTACCGATCGCGGACGAGTGTCCGATCTTCACGAGGGGTTTGCGCGGTCAGGTCGAACCATCAAAGATGGATCTCTCGCTGCCGCTGCGCCTGCCGCGCTCTCGCGCAAGCAGCGGCGTCGGCGAGCTGCTGCTCGAGGTCGTGCGCGCCCGCCGCCTGCCAATTCGCGTCCTGCTCTGTGCCGTGCTGGCGCTGCCGTTGCTCGGCGGTGGCTGGATGTTGTTGCGCAACTCCTCGCTTGTGGGCGTGCGCCATGTGCACATCGCCGGCGTGCACGGTGCGCAAGCGATCGAGATTCGCCATGCACTCGATGCGGCCGCACTTCAGATGAGCACCATGAACGTCAATACGGCGGCGCTGCACGCCGCCGTGGCGGCCTATCCGGAGGTTGGCTCCATCAGCGCGAGCACAAGTTTTCCGCATACGCTGAGTATCAGGGTAAGTGAGCGCCTGCCGGTCGCCACCCTGGTCGGCCCGGGTGAGCGCACCGCGATCGCCGCCGACGGCACCGTGCTCGGTCCGGCACTGGCCTCCGATTCGCTGCCAACCATCGCGGCCAAGGTCGCACCGGCTCCGGGCACACATCTGCACGAAGCCTTGGCGCTGGCGGCCGCCGCCGCCCTCGGCGCGGCGCCCGCACCGCTGCTTCGATACGTCACGCGCGTCTACGAAGGCCCTGAAGGGCTGACCTTGCAGATGCATAACGGCCTGCTCGTCTATTTTGGCGATGGCAGCTACCCGCACGCCAAGTGGCTGTCGCTAGCGCGGGTACTCAGCTCGCCCGAGGCGGCTGGCGCTACCTACGTCGACGTGCGCCTGCCCGCGCGTCCGGCGGCCGGCTTCACACCGCCGGGCTCTGCGACCACCAGTGCAAGCAAGTTGACGCCGGGGCAGGTCGGCACCAGCGACCCGGCGGCGGCAAAGCTGGCCGAACAGCTCTCCCAAGAGGTTGGCGGAGGAACCTCGTCGAGCACGAGCGGATCGACGGGCGAAGGCGAAAGCTCGACTTCGCCCGCGGCCGCTGAAAGCGAAGAAAGCTCGAGCGTGCACAGCGAAGCGACGGACGAATCGACGTCGTCGGGGAGCACTGAAAGCGAAGCCTCCGAAGCCACTCCAACAGGCTAAAGCTGGACTTGAGGGTTACTGCCATCGAGGCCCAACCCTCAAGCAGTAGTGGAGAGTTTGGATTATGCAACGAATGTTGCGAGACTCCCAGTTGTCGTTGACAGGGCGAAGTTCCCTGCATAAGTTGCGTATTCTTGCGACCGGCTGACAGTTCGTCGGCGAACCCTTAACAATTAATCGAGGCTTCGGACAGATCATTATGGAGAGCGGCGGCGGTAGCTATCTGGCGGTCATAAAGGTCGTAGGCGTCGGCGGCGGCGGCACCAACGCGGTCAGTCGCATGGTCGACGCGGGCCTGCGCGGTGTCGAGCTCATCGCCGCCAACACCGATGCGCAGGCGCTCGCGATGTGCGACGCCGATGTCAAGCTAAACATTGGTCACGTCTCCACGCACGGCCTCGGCGCCGGCGCCAACCCAGACGTCGGCTTCTCCGCGGCGGCCGAGTCGCGCGATGAAATCAAGGAGGCGCTCAAGGGCGCCGACATGGTGTTCGTCACGGCCGGAGAGGGCGGCGGCACCGGCACAGGCGCGGCCCCCGTGATCGCCGAGATCGCCAAGAACGAGATCGGTGCGCTCACCGTCGGCGTGGTCACGCGCCCGTTCGAGTTCGAGGGCACCCAGCGCGCGCGCCAGGCCGCCGAGGGCATCGAACGCCTGCGCGAGGTCGTCGACACGTTGATCGTGATCCCCAACGAGAAGCTGCTCGCCGTGGTCGAGCGCCGCACCACCATGCTCGACGCGTTCCGCGAAGCCGACAACGTGCTCCGTCAGGGCGTGCAGGGCATCACCGACCTGATCACGATTCCGGGCCTGATCAACCTCGACTTCGCCGACGTGCGCACGATCATGCACGACGCCGGCTCCGCCCTGATGGGCATCGGCACGTCGGGCGGGGAGTCCCGCGCCGCCGAGGCGGCCAAGGCGGCGATCTCCTCGCCGCTGCTGGAGGAGTCCGTCGAGGGCGCCAGCGGCATCCTGCTCAACATCACGGGCGGCCGCGACCTCGGCCTGTTCGAGGTCAACGAAGCGGCCGAGATCATCCACTCGGCGGCCGACGCGAACGCCAACATCATCTTCGGCGCCGTGATCGATCCGTCGATGGGCGACGAGGTGCGCGTGACCGTGATCGCCACGGGGTTCGGCCAGGGCCGCCGGGCCCGCCGCCGGCCGGAGCGCCAGCGC
>DASTPN010000016.1:0-20952 GCA_035719985.1 Solirubrobacteraceae bacterium
GCTCGAGCACATGCACCTCGCCACACACACCGCCGAGCTCCTGGAGTTCAGACTCGCTGTAGGAGTGATCGGTGCTCAGCACCAGTACGTCGGGCGCGACCGTCTTGATCAGCGCCCAGCGTGCTTCGTCGTCGCCCTTGAGATAGATCAGGTCGACCGGACGCTGGTGGGCCAACATCTCCAGGCGCTCGTCCTCGGGGACCATCGGACGGTCAGCGCCCTTGCGCGCGCGGATCTTGGTGTCGCCGTCGACGCCGACGATCAGCACGTCGCCCAGCTGCTTGGCCTTCGCGAGGTACTTGACGTGGCCGAGATGGACCAGGTCGAACGAGCCGGAGGTCAAGACGATTTTCAAGCCGATGCCCTTCAGGTGGGCGACCAGTTCGCCGAGCTGCTCGAGCGAGCCGGTCCGGCGCTGCTCGTAGTTGACGTCGGAGCTGAAGATGCCGCTTGTGATCGCCATCGCTAGCGCTCCTCTTCGGGGTCACGGCTGACCTTGAAACGCACGACCTTCTCCGGGTCGGCGTCAAGCGCCACGAAATGCACGTGCAGATGGGCCACAGACCCGCCGTTGTAGCGCATGTCGCCGCTGCGCTCGACCGTCGCCGTCGCAAGCGGGGCCAGTCGTGCGGCCATCTCGCGCTTGAGCGCCCACAGCTCGGCGCCGGCCTCGTCGGGCAACTCATCGAACGAGCGCACATGCACGTTTGAGACGATCAGGTAATGCGCGCTCGTCCCGGCGTAGGGAAAGGCGTTCTCGGTGACGTACCAGTGCTTGCCGTAGGTGTCCACGGGCCTGTTGTGAAACCGCTCGACATGCTCGCGGCAGAACACACAGACGCCGTCGTCCTGCAGCTTGCGCATATAGGCGAGCTGGTCGTCGGCGCGAGCCGCCGGCAGGTGGTAGAGGTCTCGGTCAGTGGATGCGGTCATAGGTGGCGAAGTGAAAGCGCGTGCCGTTCTCGCGGATGTCCGCCGCCCGCTCGCTCAGGCGCCACTGCTCGGGGGGCAACTCGGGGAAGTAAGTATCGCTCAGAGGACTTGCGTGCACGATCGTGGCGTACACACGCTCGCACTGCGCGAGCACCTGCTCGTAGATGGAGCCGCCGCCGATCACAAAGCAGTCGCCGCCGCAGGCCGCTAGTCCGGCCTCGATGCTTCGCCGCACCTCGACGCTCGTGCCCTCAGTGACGCCTGCCTCGGCGGTGAGGACCTCCTCGGTCTGGGCGGGATCGAAGTCGGGGTTGGCGCTGATCACGACGTTGCGTCGCCGTGGCAGCGGGCGGAAGGCGTCGGGCAGCGACTCATAGGTCTTGCGCCCCATCAGCACTGTGCCGCCGCTCGTCAGCTCGCGAAAGCGGCGCATGTCGCTGGGCAGCCGCCACGGCAGCTGACCCTGGTAGCCGATGCCGAGGTTGGCGCCGTATGCGACGACAATCGAGCGCACGCGTCAGGTCAGGACGGGAATGCCCGAGATCGGCGGGTGCGGGTCGTAGTCCTCGATCTCGAAGTGCTCGCCGCGGAAGTCGTGGATGTCCGTGATCGCGCGCCCGGCGCCGTTCAGGCGCAGCGTTGGCAGCGCCCGTGGCTCGCGCGCGAGCATCTCACGCACCTGCTCAAGCTGGTTGACGTAGATGTGCGCGTACTGGATCCAGTGCACGTACTCGACCAGCTCGTAGCCGGTGAGCTGCTCGAGCATCAGCCCGAGCGCGTTGTACTGGACCATGTTCGAGGGAACGCCGATCGGCGTGTCGCCTGAGCGCTGGTTGTGGACCAGGTGCAGCTTCTCTGCGAACACGAGCGCGTGTACCCAGCCGTGACAGGGCGCGATCGTGTTGCGCGACTTCAGGCCGGCCTCGCGCTGATTGGCCTGCGGTATCCACGGGCTGACCAGGGCGGTGCGGTCCTCGGGCAGGTCGCGCAGCTTGCGCACGAGCGCCCCGAACTGGTCGAAGCCCTCGGGGTCGCCGTCGAAGTCGGTCGTGAAGTGACGGAAGGCGTGCCCGTAGGAGCCCGGCCCGAGGTCGCCCGGCGCCAGCCCGCGCGACTCGCTCTTCTCCGCGCTTGCCCACGGCCCCCACCAATCGCAGCCGAACTCGGCCAGCTGTTCGAGCGTGCGCGCTCCGTTGATGAATGCGCACAGCTCACCGATCGCCTTGCGTGCGAACCCCTTGATCGAGCGCTCGGTGATCACAGCGGCGCCCTGGGCCATCGGGAAGCGCATCTGCACCCCGGCCACCGCCAGCGCGTCTACGCCTTGCTTGGTATGCACGCGCGTGCCGGTGTCGGCGATCGTGCGCAGCATGTCGCGGTAGGAGGTGCTCGGCGTACGCTCGGCGTAGGGCAGGTAGTCCGGCATGGGCGGGCTACCTTACGCCTCGCGGCGGGCGGTTCGCCCTCGACTCGTCCGTTCGCATCCGCGCTCGCGGGTCGGGCCGCGCCTGCTCGGGGTAAGGCGCAATGATTGCGCGATGAGCGACCCCGCCGAAGTCGAGGTGAGGGCCCCCTTCGCGGGGATCGTGGTCACGATTGCCCCCGCTCTCGGAGCTGCCGTGCACGCCGACGCCCCCGTCGTCGTGCTGGAGGCGATGAAGATGGAGCACGAGGTGCTCGCCGGAGCCCACGGGACGGTCCTGCGGGTCGAGGTTCAGGCCGGCGACGCTGTTGGCGCTGGCGATCTGCTGCTCGTGCTCGCTCCGGCCGACGGCGAGGTCTCGCAGGCAGATGGCGCGCTCGCCGAGGCCGGCGGCGGCGAGGAGCGGGACGACCTCGCCGCCGTACACGCGCGCCACGCGCTCGGACTGGACGCGGCGCGTCCCGAGGCGGTCGCCAAGCGGCGCGAGCGCGGCCGGCGCACCGCGCGCGAGAACCTGGAGGACCTCGTCGACGCGGACAGCTACGTCGAGTACGGCCCGCTGATCTTCGCCGCCCAGGAGCGCCGCCGCTCGCGCGAGGAGCTGATCGCCGCGACGCCCGCCGACGGGCTTGTCGGCGGAGTCGCCGCGGTGGATGGCAACGCCTGCGTGGCGATGTCTTACGACTACACCGTCCTGGCCGGTACCCAGGGCATGCGCGGCCACCTCAAGAAGGACCGCCTGTTCGAGCTGGCCGAGCGCCGGCGCCTGCCGGTCGTGCTGTTCGCCGAGGGCGGCGGCGGGCGCCCCGGCGACGTCGACTTTCCGATCGTGGCCGGACTTGACTGCCGCGCCTTCCAGCTGTTCGCCAAGCTCAGCGGCCGGGTGCCGCTGGTGGGGATCGCCTCGGGCTACTGCTTTGCCGGCAACGCCGCCCTGCTCGGCTGCTGCGACGTCGTGATCGCCACCGAGGACTCCTCAATCGGCATGGGCGGCCCGGCGATGATCGAGGGCGGCGGCCTCGGCGTCTTCGAGCCCTCCGAGGTCGGTCCGATCGAGGTCCAGCACGCGAACGGCGTCGTTGACCTGCGCGTCGCCGACGACGCGGCCGCGGTCGCGGCGGCAAAGCGCTACCTCTCCTATTTCCACAGCCAGCGTGAGGACTTCACCGCGCCCGAGCAGGCGCGGCTACGCACGGTCGTGCCCGAGCAGCGCAAGCGCGCGTACTCGGTCAGAGCCGCGATCGAGTCCCTGTGCGACGAGGGCTCGGTGCTCGAGCTGCGCGACGGCTTTGGCGCCGGCATGGTAACGGCGCTAGCGCGCGTAGAAGGCAATCCGCTCGGCCTGATCGCCAACGACCCGACGCATCTGGGCGGCGCGATCGACGCCGATGGGGCCGACAAGGCGGCTCGCTTCATGGGCCTGTGCGATGCCTTTGGCCTGCCGATCCTGTCGCTGTGTGACACCCCGGGCTTCATGGTTGGCCCCGACGCCGAGCGCACCGCCACCGTCCGCCACTTCGCCCGCATGTTCACGACCGGCGCCAACCTGCAGGTGCCGCTCGGCACGATCGTGCTGCGCAAGGGCTACGGCCTCGGCGCCCAGGCGATGGCCGGCGGCTCCTTCAAGGCGCCACTGTTCTGTGTTGGCTGGCCGACCTCGGAGTTCGGTGGCATGGGCCTTGAGGGCGCGGTGCGCCTGGGCCTGCGCCGCGAGCTCGACGAGATCGAGGATCCGGCCGAGCGCGAGCAGGTATTCCAGGACACTGTCGCCGCTGCCTACAAGCACGGCGAGGGCCTGAACATGGCTGCCTACGGCGAGATCGACGATGTCATCGACCCGGCCGATTCGCGTCGCTGGATCGCCACGCTGTTCGACCCTGAGCCGGAGGACTGGCGAGCGCTTTCAGGAAAGCGGCGCCCCAATATCGACACCTGGTGAGGCCGGCGCCTGCGGCGGGGCCTTCACACGGGCGCGGAAGACGTGAAAGGACCACCCCTGGTAGAGCAGCACCAACGGCAGGAAGATGACCGTGACGATGCTCATCACCGTCAGCGCATAGGAGCCCGAGGCGGAATTGCTCACCGTCAGGTTGTAGGCGCTGCTGGTAGAGGAGATCATTACGTTCGGGTACAGGTCGATGAAGATCGAGCCGACCGTCGCGGCGATGGCGGTGGCCGAGGCGGCAAACGCCCACCCCTCGTGCTCGGAGCGGACGAGTCTGGCCGCGAAGATCACCGCCAGCAGCGCCAGCGCTTCGACCGGCCCCGGCACCTGCGTGTGGCCGACGACGACGCGCGTCCAGATCACGAAGCCGAGCACCAGCGCCACGGCCACCCACCCGAGCGGTCGCGCCAACGCACGGGCGCGAGCACGCACGTCGTCGGTCGTCTTCAGTGTCAGGAACGTGCAGCCGTGCAGCAGGCACAGCCCCACCAGCGTCACCCCCGTCCATAGCCCATAGGGCGTGAGCAGGTCGAAGAAGTCGCCGCTGTATTCGTGCGCGGAGTCGATCGGCAGCCCGCTCAACAGATCGCCGAGCCCGACCCCGAGTAGCAGCGGGATCAGCAGGCTGCCGAGCGTCGTGCACCACGTCCAGGTCGCCCGCCAGCGGGCACCTGAGTGCTTGCCGCGGAACTCGAACGCCACGCCGCGCCCGATCAGCGCCACCAGCACCAGTAGCAGCGCCAGATACAAGGCGGAGAACATCGTCGCGTACCACCCTGGGAAGGCGGCGAACATGCCGGCGCCGGCCACGACCAGCCACACCTCGTTGCCATCCCAGAACGGCCCGATCGCGTTCAGCGCGACGCGCATCCCAGTTTCGGTCTTGCCCACGATCGTGTGCAGCGCACCGACGCCGAAGTCAAAGCCCTCCAGCACGAAGAAGCCGACCCACAGGATCGCGATCACGATGAACCAGACGGTGTGCAGTTGCATATCAGTAGGTAAGCGCCGGGACGGCGCCTGTGTCGTGGCCGGTGCCTGTTCTCGAGCGCTCGTCTTCGCTTGGCAGTCCCTTGCGCGCGTAGCGCAGCATCAGGTAAAGATCGGCGGCGCCCAGCGCGAGGTAGAGCGCGACGAACACGATCAGGCTGATCCAGATGTCGGTCGCGCTCACCGACGGCGAGGCGGCGTTAACCGTCTTCATCAACCCTTGCACGATCCAGGGTTGGCGCCCGCTCTCGGTCAGTAGCCAGCCGGCGGTGTTCATCGCAAACGGCGTCAGCACCGCCCACGTCGCCAGGCGTAGGAACCACTTGGAGCGCTCCAGCTTGCCGCGGTGAAGCAGCCACGCCCCCCACAGTGCGAACAGCATCACGAGTCCAGCTATATAGGCCATGATCCGCATCGACCAATACTGGATGAACACGTCTGGCACGTAGTTACCAGGCCCGTACTTGGCGACGTATTCGGCCTGCAACTGGTTGAGCCCGACCACCTTCCCGTTCCAGGAGTTAGTCGCCAGCAGTGACAGCACGTGGGGGATTTCGATGATCTGCGAGGGCGTCTTGTCGTTTTTACCGCCCCCGATCTGAAACAGTGAAAACGAGCAGGGTTGGCAGGTTTCCCACTGCGCCTCGGCGGCGGCGATCTTCATCGGCTGGTAGCGGCTCTCGACGACCCCCAACTCGCTGCCGACGAACAGCGTCAGCACGATCGCCGGGATCAACACGGCCAGCGACAGCGAAGCGGTCTTCTTGAACGCCTCCACCTCGCGCCCCTTACTCAGATACCAGGCGGAGACCGCGAGCATCACCATCGCCCCTGTCACGGCCGCGGCCAGCAGCACGTGCACGTACCCCCACAGAAACGTCGGATTGGTAAACAGCGCGCCGATGTCGTTCAGCTGTGGCGCGCCGTGCGCGTTCAGCTTGTAGCCGACGGGATGCTGCATCCACGAGTTGGCGGCCATGATGAACAGCGCCGAGAGCATCGCCCCGACCGCCACCAGCCAGATGCAGGCAAGGTGCACTCGCTTTGGCAAGCGGTCCCAGCCGAACAGCCACAGCCCGAGAAAGGTGGACTCCAGGAAGAAGGCGGCCAGCCCCTCCATCGCCAGCGGCCCGCCGAACACGTCGCCGACGAAGCGCGAATAGGCCGACCAGTTCATCCCGAACTCGAACTCCTGCACCAGCCCGGTGACGACGCCGACGGCGACGTTGATCAACAGCAGCGTCCCGAAGAAACGGGTCAGGCGCCGATATTCGGGCTTGCCATTCCGGTGCCAGCCCGTCTGCAGCATCGCCACCAGCAACGCCAGCCCGATCGTCACTGGTACGAACAGAAAGTGGTAGATGCTGGTGGTGGCGAACTGCCAGCGGGCGAGGTCGTTGGTCATCTCAGCCGGTCTTACCCAATTCGAGCTCCCAGGACGCGGTGTAGCGCCCGCCGCGGTCGAGCAGTTGCTCGTGTGTCCCGCGTTCAATTACACGCCCGTGTTCGAGTACCAGCACTTCGTCAAGCTGCTCCAGCCCAGCCAGGCGATGAGTGATAAGCAGCATCGCGCCGCCGTGCTGCGCGGCGAGCAGGTCGGTCAGGATCGCGTCCGCGGTGGCGGTGTCGAGGTGCTCGCCCGGCTCGTCCAAGATCAGGATGGGAAAGTCGGCCAGCAGCGCGCGCGCCAGCGCCAGCCGCTGCCGCTGCCCGCCGGACATGCGGATGCCGCGCTCGCCCAACTCGCTGCTCAGTTCGTCTGGCAGTTGCCGTGCCCAGTCTGTCAATCGCACCTGGGCCAGTACCGCCCACAACTGCTCATCGCTGGCATCGCGCCAGGCCACGAGCAAGTTCTCCCGCACGCTGGTGGCAAACACGTGGGCGTCTTGGCTGACCATCCCGACCACGCGGCGGTAGGCGTCGCCTTCGAGGTCGGTGATCTCGATCCCGTCGAGTGTGACGCTCCCTTTGTTGTAGGAGAGAAAGCGCAGTAGCACGCCCGCCAGGGTCGACTTGCCGGCGCCGCTCGCGCCCAACAGCGCGATTCGCCGGCCGGCCCCAAGGTCGAGGTCAACGCCGTCGAGGATGAGCCGCTTGCGTCCGGGATAGGAGGCGCACAACCCGCGGGCGCGCAGCGCAGGCCCCCCTTCGCGATGTGCAGGCCCCCTCTTACGACGCTCAGGCCGACCGTTCTCGGAGGGCACGACGGCTCGCGGCGGCAGCGCCAGCGGTCGCTCCGGCTCGACCACAGGTGGCGGCGTGTCGATTGCCTCGAACACGCGTGCCGCCGAGCGGCGCACCCGCTGCAGTGTCTGCGTCGCCCCCGGCAGCGCCGCCACCAGCTCGAAGGCGACCAGTGGGATTAGTGCGATCCCCGCTAGCAGCACTCCATCCAGGCGGCCGTCGTGAACGGCATCGACGCCAACCAGCAACGCCCCCCACATCGCCAGCCCCGAGCAGAGCCGGGTCAGCCCTTGGCCGACGCCGGCGGTGCGGGCGCCGGAACGGGCGATCCGCGTCAGCTCCGCGTCGCGCGCCAGGGTGAGTCGCAGCTGCTCGCCGGCGGCGCCATTGGCGATCAGCTCGGGCGCGCCTTCAAGCAGCTCCACCACGGCCGCGGTCATCTCACCGCGAGCGGCCGCTTGGCGGGTCTCCGAGCGCGCGGCCAGCGCGCTTGTCAGCCACGGCACGAGCACGCCGGCGATCAACAGCGCGCCCAGCAGGATGGCGGCGGCGTCCGGCAGCATCAGCCACACCAGCGTCACTGTCGCGACTCCCACGACCAGGGCGATGGCGAAGGCCGGCAGTACCCGCAGGATCAGATCCTGCAGCGACTCGACGTCGCCGACCAGGCGCGCCAGCAGCTCGCCGCCGCCAAACGCCGGCAGGCCCAGTGGGGCGATCCGCTCCAGCCGCTCGTACACCGTCACCCGCAGGTTGGCAAGGACCCGGAAGGCGGCGTCGTGTCCAACCAAGCGTTCGCCATAACGGCACAGCCCGCGGGCCAGCGCGAAGAACTGAACCGCCGCGATCGCCAGCGCCACGACCGACTCGGGCGGCCGCTGCCAGGAGCGTGAGATCAGCCACGCCGAGGTCGCGATCAAGCCGATAGCGGCGGCGATCGAGCCGGCGCCGAGCAGCGTGGCGAGCGCCAGCCGCCCGCCCGCCGGTCGTGCGAGCGCGAGCGTGCGTCGCAGCGGCGCCTTGCTCACCTCACCGCCTCCAGCGCGCCCAGCCTCAGCACGCGGTCGGCCAGCTCCAGCAGCGCCGGCCGGTGAGCGACGAGCAGTACGGTGCGCCCATGCGCCAGGCGCGCGACTGTCTCGAGCACTTCTTGCTCTGTGTGCCAGTCGAGGTTGGCCGTCGGCTCATCGAGCAGCAGCAGCGGCGAGTCGCGCAAGAAGGCGCGTGCCAGCGCCAAGCGCTGGCGCTCCCCCGCGGAGAGCCCTGCGCCGTGCTCGCCAAGCACGGTCGCGAGCCCGTCGGGCAGCCCTTCCACGACATCGGCGAGCCCGGCCGCGGCGATCGCGGCCGACACTTCTTCCTGTGACGCGTCGCCGCGACCGAGACGCACGTTCTCGGCGATCGACCGCGCGAACAGATGCGGCCGCTGCGGCACCCATGCGATCCGCCTTCGCCAGGCGTCGGGGTCAAGCGCCGCGATCTCGACGTCGCCGACGCGTGCCGAACCGCTGTCCGGGACCAGGAAGCCGAGCAGTACTGCAAGCAGCGTGGACTTGCCGCAGCCGCTGGGACCGGCCAGCGCCAGCGTTTCTCCCGGCTCGATCGTTAGCGAGACGTGCTCAAGCGCTCGCTCGTTGCGGTCGGGATAGGTGAAGTGGAGGTCTTCGACGCTTAGCGCCGTCGTGGCGGGGTCGGGTATGTCCGTGCAGGTTCCATACGGTGCAGAGGGCTTCTCCAGCACGGTAAACACCCGCTCGGCCGCCGCCATCCCCTCGGCGCTTGCGTGGTAGGAGGCCCCCAGCTGGCGCAACGGTAGGTAGGCCTCCGGCGCCAGCACAAGCACGAACAGCGCGTCGTGCAGACCGAGCTGTCCATCGATCAGACGCAGCCCGATCGCCACAGCTACCAGTGCCACGGAGATCGTCGCCACCAGCTCGAGGATCAGCGACGAGAGGAAGGTGACACGCAGGGTTGACATCGCGGCCACGCGGTAGCGCGCGCTCACCTTGCGGATGTTCGCGGCCTGCGCCTTGGCGCGTCCGAAGATCTTCAATGTCGGCAGCCCGGCTATGACATCGAGGAAGTGCCCACCGAGTTGCTGCAGGGCTTGCACCTGACGATCCATGCGCTCGCGCGTGCCGGCGCCGACGAGTGCCATGAACAGCGGAATCAGTGGAATCGTCAGGGCGACGATCGCCGCGGAGATCCAATCCGCCGAGAGGATCGCCGCCAGCACCACCACCGGCACGATCACTGCCAGCAGCAGCTGGGGCAGGTACAGCGAGAAGTAGCCGTCGAGCACGTCGATCCCGCGCGTGGCGAGGACCGCCAGCTCGCCGGTGCGCTCGCGCCGAGAGCTGTCGAGCCCCAGCTGGCAGACGCGCTGTAGCAGTGCCGCGCGCAGCTGCGACTTGGCTTGCGCCGAGCAGTTACTTGCCGCCAGCTCGGCCCCCCATGCGAGCGCCGCGCGCGCGATCACGACCAGCAGCAGCGCGACGAGCTGGCTCTGAAGCTGGCGTAGACCTTCGCCATGCGCGAATGCTCCTGTCACTACTTCGGCCAGCAGCCACGCTTGCGCGACGATTAGCAGCGCGCCGAGCGAGCCGAGCAGCACCGAGATGTAGAGGAACGCGCGAGTCACCCGCGCGTAGCGCTGCAATCTCGGGTCGAGCCCTCTCACCGCTCGATCTTCGCCGGCTGCCCCTCGATCACCTGGTTGGGCGGATTGTCGAGTCGGGCGTCGACGCCAGTGATGATTGCGACGCGGCGCCAGCCCCCGGTCATGTGATCTCGGCGATCCGCTCGGCCAGGATGATGCGGGCAGCCGCCTCGATCAGGGCCAGATGTGAGAAAGCCTGCGGGAAGTTTCCTAGGTGGCGGCCTGTTGCCGTGTCGAACTCCTCGGCGTACAGGCCGAGCGGCGAGGCCACGCTGAGCAGCTTTTCCATCAGGTCGCGCGCCCGCTGCTCCTCGCCGACGATCGCCAACGCCGAGACCAGCCAGAAGGAGCAGATCAAAAAGCTTCCCTCCTTGCCGGAGAGGCCGTCATCGGTCTCACTGGTGCGGTAACGCAGCACGAAACCGTTCTCGGTCAACTCTTCGGCGATTGCCAGCACGCTCGCGCGCAGACGCTCATCACCGGCCGGCAGGAAGCCGAACAGCGCCGCCAACAGCGTGGAGGCATCGAGCGCGTCGGTGTCGTAGTGCTGGCGCAGGACGCCGTCCTCGCGCAGCCCCCGCGTGAGTATGTCCTGTCTGATCTGCTCGGCCGTCGCGCCCCACTCGTCGCGCAGCCCGTCCTCCCCAGCGATGGCAGCGAGCTTGGCGGCTCGGTCCATCGCCACCCAGCACATCAGCTTGGAGGAGACGTAATGCTGGGGCGCTCCCCGCGCCTCCCAGATGCCCTGGTCGGGCTCGCCCCACACCTTGCTCGCGCACGTCGCCTGTGCCTGCACGATCGGCCACAGACGCCGTGGCATGCGCTCAGAGCGACGCGTGTGCAGCAGGATCGAGTCGAGCGCCGCCCCGTACACGTCGTTCTGGCGCTGGTCGAAGGCGCCGTTGCCGATCCGTACCGGTTTCGCCCCGGCGTAGCCGGACAGATCGTCACGGGTGGACTCGGTCAGGTCGCGGCGGCCGTCGATCCCGTACATGATCTGCAGCGCCCCGTCCCCGTTGCACTCCAGGTCGGCCACGAACTGCATGAACTCCTCCGCCTCCCAGTCGAGGTTGAGGAAGTGCAGCGCCTGCAGCGTGAAGGTGGAGTCGCGCAGCCAGGTGTAGCGGTAGTCCCAGTTGCGCTCGCCGCCGGGCGTCTCCGGCAGCGAGGTGGTCAGCGCCGCCACCGTTGCCCCGGTGGGCATGTAGGTGAGTCCCTTGATCGCCAACGCCGAGCGCTGGATCGGCTCGCGCCAGCGGTGATCTGGCATCCTCGCCCGGTCGAGCCACGAGCGCCAGTAGTGGTTGGTCGTAGCCAATCGGCTGTTGGCGTCGTCCACGTTGATCGGCGTGGCCAGCTCCTCCGCCCAGGACAGCGCGCAGTAGACCTGGTCGCCCTTCTTCAGCACGTGCCTGCCCCTGACCCAGTCGCCCTCGACGCCGACGGACAGGTCGCTCTGCAGTCGCAGCGTCAGCCCGGCGCCGCTCGCGTCGGCGCGGTTGCCGTCTTCGCTGACGGTCCACTGCGCCGGCACGCGCCCGTAGTCGAACACCGGTTCACAGGTCAGCTCGAGCTCAACCTCTCCCTCCAGGCACATCGCCACGCGTATCAGCAGGTGCTCGGCGTCTTCGTCGGTGGGCGGTCGCGTGTGCGGGGTGATCAGGTCCTCGCCGCGGCGCGGCCCGAGCGTGAGCGCGTCGCGCACCAGCATCCAGCCGGTCGAGGTGGTCCAGGTGGTGGCCAGCGTGTTGGTGCCCGGCTCGTAGATCCTGGCCGTGGGAACGTTGATCCCGAACGGCCCGAACCTGAACGCGCCGGCCTGGCGATCGAGCAGTGTGCCGAACACGCTCGGCGCATCGAAGCGCGGCACGCACAGCCAGTCGACAGCGCCATCCGGAGCGATCAGCGCGCCGGTGTGGCAGTCAGACAGGAACGCGTAGTCGGCGATCGGGGGGAACGGCGAGGGCGCGGCCGCGCTCTGGGGGCTCATGTCGCCACCCATGGCCCGTGCCAGCCGCCGTAGCCGGCGACCAGTCGCTCGGCCTCGGACGGGCCCCAGCTTCCGGGCGCGTACGAATGCACCGCCGGACGCTCGTCGAGCAGCGGCTGGAAGATGCGCCAGGTCTCCTCGACGCTGTCCTGACGCGTGAAGCGCATCGAGTCGCCGCGCATGGCGTCGAGCAGCAACACCTCATAGGGCGTTGGGGCCTCGCCCCCCTCCTGGGCGAACTCCATGTCGAGCGTGATCGCCCGCGGGCCGCCCTTGTCGGCGCGATGGGCGTCGAGGATTAGGCGCGTGCCGGTGGCCGGATCGAGCTTGATTACCAGCTGGTCGGGCTCGGGGCGGCGATGGCCGTGCTCCATGAAGCCGAGCCGGGGTGGATGGCGGAAGACGACCCGCAGCTCTGTCTGGGTGATCGGCAGCTTCTTGCCGGTGCGGATGAACCACGGCACCCCCGCCCAGCGCCAGTTGTCGATGTTCAGGCGCAGGGCGGCATACGTTTCGGTGACGGAGTCCTTGGCGACTCCGTCGATGTCCAGATAGCCGTCGTACTGTCCGCGCACGTAGTGGGCCGGATCGGCCGTCTCGGTCGAGCGAAAGACGGCGAACTTGGCGTCCTTGAGCGTGTCGGCGTCGTTTCCCGCCGGCGCCTCCATCGCGGCGGCGGCGACTAGCTGCATCAGGTGGTTGACCACCACGTCGCGCAGGGCCCCGACCGGGTCGTAGAAGTGACCGCGATCCTCGACGCCGAAGCTCTCAGCCATCGTGATCTGCACGCAGGCGATGTGGTTGCGGTTCCAGATCGGCTCGATCATTGTGTTGCCGAAGCGCAGGTACAGGAACTCGTCGGTGCCCATCTTTCCCAGGAAGTGGTCGATCCGGTACAGCTGGGCCTCGTCGATGTACTGGTGAATCTCGCCGGCCAGCGCCCGCGCCGAGGCGAGGTCATGCCCGAACGGCTTCTCCACGACCACGCGGCCGTTCTTCGTCACGCCCGCGCCGGCCAGCCCCTTGATGACCATCCCGAACAGGGACGGGGGAATCTCCAAGTAGAAGACGGGGCTGTGCGCGTCCCCGATCGCGTCGGCCACCCGCCCGTAGAGCGCCTCGTCGCCGAAGTCGCCGGAGATGTAGCTGAGGCGTGCCGCGAAGCGCTCGAACACCTGCTCGTCGATCGTCTCGCCGCAAGCCTCGATCGAGGTGCGAGCCCGCTTGCGTAGATCGTCGACGTTCCAATCCTCGGCGGCGACGCCCACGATCGGGCAGTCGAGCAGTCGGCGGCGCTCGAGCCGGTACAGCGAGTGGAAGGTCATCACCTTGGCGAGGTCGCCACTGATGCCGAACACGACAAGCACATCGGCGGGCGCGGCATCGTCGTTCGCAGTCGCGCTCGCGGGCACCGTGAACTTGTAGGTACCCGATCGTGCGGACAAGTACGCAATCGGCAGGACGCCGGCTAGGCTCGTCGATAGCGATGACGAGATACGTGGCCCTTCTACGCGGGATCAACGTCGGCGCGCACAAACGGATCGCGATGGCCGAGCTGCGCGAGCTGCTCGCGAGCCTCGGCTACGGCGACGCTCGCACCTTGCTGCAGAGCGGCAACGTCGTGCTCGACGCCGACATCGCGCCCGAGCGGCTGGCCTCCGGCCTCGAACACGGAATCGCCGAACGCTTCGCGGTGAAGACGCCGGTGCTCGTGCGCACGCGCGAGCAGTTGGCGAGTGTCGTCGCACGCGATCCCCTACGCGAGATCGTCGAGGAGGACAAGCTCTACCAGGTGAGCTTTCTCTCGGCCGAGCCCACCCGCGAGGCGATCGAGCGGATCGCGGCAGTCGACTACGGGCCGGAGCGCTTCGTGCACGAGGGTTGTGAGATCTACGCCTGGCACCCGCAGGGAATCCACAGCTCGCCGCTGGCCAGAGCGCTCACCGACAAGCGCCTGGGCGTGGTCGCGACCGCGCGCAACTGGAGCACGACGGTGAAGCTGTTGGAGCTGGCGAGCGGGTAGCCCGGACGGCAGGCCCGCGCGCCCACGCTCCGCCGTCATCTGTCGGTAGCGAGGCTTGCTACTCGCGCCCGCGCGCCCTGCGAATCTCGGCCAGCCGCCTGGCCAGGACCGCCTCCGCTTCATCCGGGGTGTAGAAGCGCTCGCCGATCGCCTCGTCGGGCGCCAGCTCCTGCGCTGCCATGTGCCCGGGATGGGCGTGCGGGCTGTCGTAGCCCTCGCCGCGTCCGCCCGAGCGCAGCTGCACCGGCGGCGGCGCCGCGCCGTGCTCGCGCACGAACTGCCGCGCCGCGCCGATCGCGCGCTTGGCGGCGTCTGACTTCGGCGCCAGCGACAGGTAGATGGCGGCCTGCGCGAGCGCGAATTGGCACTCGGGCAGGCCGGCGTGCTCGACGGCGCCGGCGGCGGCCGTCGCCACGACAAGCGCCTGCGGGTCGGCGTTGCCGATGTCCTCGCTTGCAAGGATCACCATCCTGCGAGCGATGAAGCGCGGGTCCTCGCCGCCCTCGAGCATCACGGCCAGGTAGTAGAGGGAGGCGTCGGGATCTGATCCCCGCGTTGCCTTGATCCAGGCTGAGATCGTGTCGTAGTGAGAGTCGGCCTGCTTGTCGTAGTGGATGATGCGCCGCTGCAAGGCGTCTTCGGCCCGCTCGACGGTGACGGGGGCGGGCGGGTCATTAGAGGTCTCGCAGGCGAGCTCCAGCGCGCTGAGCGCCGTGCGTGCGTCGCCAAGAGAACGCGCGGCAAGCAGCTCGATCGCCTCGGGCTGCACCTGAACGTCCCCGCACTCGCCACGCTCGAGCGCGCGTCGTAGCAGCACAAGCACGTCGTTCTCGGTCAGCTCTGAGAGCTCGTACAGGCGGGTACGCGAAAGCAGCGCTCGGTTGACCTCGAAGGAGGGGTTCTCGGTAGTCGCGCCGATCAACGTCACCAGCCCTTCCTCGACCGCCGGCAGCAGCGCGTCCTGCTGGGCCTTGTTGAAGCGGTGGATCTCGTCGAGGAAGAAGATCGTGCGCCGCTCGGCGAGCTGGCGTTCGCGAGCACGTGCCAGCACGGCGCGTACCTCGGCGCGCCCGGCTTCGACCGCGCTCAGCTCCTCGAAGGCGGCGTTGGCGCCGGCGGCGACGATCCGCGCAAGCGTCGTCTTGCCGCTGCCAGGCGGCCCGTGCAGGATCATCGAGTGCGGGCGGCCCTGCTCGATCGCGGTGCGCAGCGCCGAGCCCTCCCCGAGCAGATGCTCCTGCCCGACGAACTCCTCCAGGCTGATGGGGCGCATACGCGCAGCCAGCGGCGCGTCCCTGGAGACGTGGTGGGCGCTTGCAGACGTCTCGGCCGGGTCAAACAGCGATTCCATCGCTGACAGTGTGGCGCAGCGCGGCGCTGGTCTATCTTCTGCCCGTGCCCGTTCCCGCCGCCAAGTTGCAGGCCCCCCTTGCCGACGGGACGTCGCTCGCCTGCGAGCTGTTCCTACCAGACGGGCCTGGGCCGCATCCCGGCGTGGTCGTCCTGCACGAGTCGTTCGGGCTCAACGACGACATCCGCCGGATCGCCTCGCGCTTTGTCGAGGCCGGGTACGCGGCGCTTGCGCCTGACTTGTTCTCGCACGGCTCGCGCATCGTCTGCCTGGCGCGGCTGATGGGCGACGTGGCGCGCGGCTCGATCGACCGCGAGATCGCCGACGTCATGGCCGCGCGCGGGATCTTTGCCGCCCGCCCCGACGTAGACGCCGCGCGCGTCGCCGTAGCCGGCTTCTGCCTGGGTGGCGGCTTTGCCCTGATCGCCGCCACCAAGCCCGGCTTCATGGCCGCCTCGGTCAACTACGGCGACGTGCCCAAGCAGCGCGAGAAGCTCGACGGCGCCTGTCCGGTCGTTGCCAGCTTCGGCCAGCGCGACCGCATGTTCGGGGCAAACATGGCCGAGCGCTTGGAGCGCCACCTGAATGTGCTTGACGTACCGCACGACGTCAAGGTCTACGAGGGCGCCGGCCATTCCTTCTTCTCAAAGCACGAAGGCTGGCAGGGAGTGCTTGCCAGCTTCCCGACGCCCATGCGCGTCGGCCCCGATCAAGACGCCGCCGAGGACGGATGGCGGCGGATGCTCGCGTTCTTTGACGAGCATGTACGCGCCGCGCCGGTTTCGGCTGACTGAGCCGAGCTGGCCGCGCTCAGCGTTTGCGGCGCTTGCCGCCGATGCCGTGCCGCTTGTGCGCAGATGCGTGGGCCTTGCCACCGGCGGCGTGGTAGGCGGCCGTCAGGTTCGTGAGCGATTCGTGCGAGGTTTCGCCGAAAGAAGGAAGGTCCTCAGGGTTCTTGGCGCCGCGCGGGAGAATGCCGATCTCCAGGTGTGGGGCGCTTGAGATGCCGACGGCACCGCAGCCGACGTCGGCAATCGGTTGCCCGGCCGTGACGTGTGTTCCAACCGGCACGAGTGCAGGGCGGGCGTGGCCGTAGTAGACGTAGCGGCCGGCGTCGATCCCGCTTTCCACCTTGAGCACAGGCGCCCAGTTGCCAAAGCCTTCCAGGCCCTCCTTGACGATCGTGCCGTTGGCGACAGCCAGCTCCACCAGCTGGCTGCCGCACTGGTTGGCCGAGCCACCCAGGTCGACTCCCTGGTCGAGCGACCACGTCGACGGCGATGCGACGTGGCTGAACGGGTACAGCGGGAACACCCAGCCGCCGTTCGCTGCGGCCGGGTAGGGTCCTATCACCGGCGCTTGAGTCTTCGGGTTCGTCGCCGGCGAGCCCGCGCCGGGAGCTTCGCTGCCGCCCGTGGCGTCCATCGCTTGAACCGCGGCCACAGGTCCTCCTGCTGCGCACGCCAATACCCCAGTTGTGAACGCTGCACCAAGCGCTCTACGCAAAGCTAGCCTTCCGTTCGGCCTACGGGGTTAGCTGACGGGCTGGCGCTGGAATCGCGCCTCCCGCGGAACACCGCGGAACTCGCCCCAACAATTGGGTCCCCCGCTCCCTGGCACAGTCAGGGACTCGGCGTGCGCGGCAATCTAGCGCATGTCCCGGTCGATATGTCGCGATGAGGAGCGGCTTGCAGGCATAGTCCCCCGCAATTTGCGGTGAGCCGGCCCGGCTTCGCCACCGGCTGCGTATCGTGGAGGGCGATGGCGGCACCCCCGCGCGATCCGGAGCAGGTCGAGGCGCTCGGTCTTCAGGCGCCGGCGCAACTTCCCGCCAGCACGCGTATGGGCGCGGTGTGTCTCACCGTCGACGATCTCGCCGCGTCGATCGAGTACTACGAGCGCGCGGTCGGCCTGCGAATGCACCAGCGCGACAGCAAGCTCGCCTGCATGGGCACGGGAGGCGAAGACTTGCTTGTGCTCGTCGAGCAGCCCGGCGCGCGCCCGGTTCGCGGTCATTGCGGGCTCTATCACTTTGCGCTGCTGCTTCCCCAGCGCCCCGATCTCGCCGGCTGGCTGGCCCACGCGGTGCGCGAGCAGCAGATCCCGCTCGTCGGCATGTCCGATCACTTCGTCAGCGAGGCGATCTATCTCACCGACCCCGACGGTCACGGCATCGAGATCTACTGGGATCGCCCGCGCGAGACATGGGAGGGACAGGTCGCCGAGCGGATGACGACGCTGCCGCTGGACACGGCGAGCCTGCTGGGGGAATTGGCCGACCCCCAGAACGAAGCGTTCGGTGGGCTCCCAAGCTCAACCACGATGGGCCACGTTCACCTGTGTGTCGCCGACGTCCCCGCGACCGTCGCCTTCTATCGCGACCTGCTCGGCTTCGCGCTGATGGCCTCGCTCGGCTCGCACGCGGCGTTTCTGAGCGCCGGCGGCTACCACCATCACCTTGGCGCCAACACGTGGGAGAGCGCGGGAGCCGGTCAGCCGCCGGGTGGATCGGCAGCGCTCAAGTATGCGTCAATCGTGCTCCCGAGCGAGCTCGAGCGAGCTCGAGCGCTGGCGCGGCTGTCCGACGCGGGGGTCGAGCCGCAGCCGGCGGAGGGTGGGGCGCTCGTGCGCGATCCCGGCGGCAATCCGATCCTGCTGGCCGCGGCCGAGGAACGACCATGACTCGCCAGTCCGCTGTTCCCACGGCGCCAGTCGCTGCCGCGGCGCTGATCGTCGGCTTCGCGGTCGCGGTCTCCACCGGCTCGCGCCCGCTCGGCGGCGTGGTGCTCGCGCTCGGCGGGGTGTGGTGCATCCGCCAGTGGCTGATCCGCCACGACCGGCAGACCGCCATCGCGCTCGGGTGTGTCGGTTTCGCGGCGTTCGTCCTTTCGCACCTGATCGCGCTGGCGATCGGCGCGTGGCCGTCGGTGCTGCTGTGCGCGAGCGCCCTCGCCGCGGTCGTGCGGGTGCGGGCGGACTCGCGCAAGCGGGCATCGGCCGTCTATCGGTAGCGAGCCCCACCCGGAGGTGGTGGATCGAACGCTGCCTATCGCGCCGTCGCCTCTGTCCGATTGGGCTGCCCGGCCTCCTGCTCTTGCTCCTCCTCTGGCTCCTCCAATGGTTTGGCGCCACGCGCAGGCACCCAGCGGGAGCGCCGCATCAGCCGGCGCCACGGGCGACTTTTGAACTTCAGCGGTGGCTTTCCAGTGCGTTTCGCGCCAAGCCGCCGCCACGCTTCCCAGACGGCCCTGCGCAGGAACAGCACGGTGGCGTCGAAGTCCCGCGGCTCGAACAGGACGAGCACGATCGACAGGCGTTTCTCCGGCGCGTCGAGCGACAGTTCTTTGACCGCCACCTCGGTGAAGACGCTGAACCATTGCCATTCGTCGATGGACGCAGGGCCGCTGCCGATCGTCGCTATCGCCAGCGAGCGGTGTTCGCGCTCAATTGCCTTGGCGATCGCGCTCTCGATGCACGCCCGCACCGTCTCGATCTGACAGTCGCCGTGCCGGTCCAGCGAAGCGACATGGATGATCTCCCCGATCGGGAGATCGCCCGCGTTCGTCCACCATGCCTGACCGAGCCGGTACGGCTTATCTTCCTGGGCCTGGCGCTCGATGTCCTCGCCCGCCGCTCGCTTGATGGCGCTCGACACCCGCGACCACATCTGACCGTCCACGTCGTCATTGCTGACGATCGCGTCGACCTCTAGGCGCGTGATGTCGCCCTCGATCACCCAAAGATCGCCTCGCCCCGCCGGGTTGGCATAGAGCATTTTCGCCGGTTCGTTGACGTCTGCCCCTTTTCGCCAGCGCTGCACGCTCGAGCGTTCAGCGGCGGCGCGCCGCTCCTCGGCCCAGGGTTGCGGTATGCCGCAGAATTGGCAGCGGTCGGCGACCGGAGCGTAGATCTCCCGCCCGCAGCGCGCGCACGCTTTGGTCAGCGGCGAGCCACACCGCGGGCAACTGCTCGTCTCGAAGCGGTGAGCAACCCGCAGTAACGCCCGCGCCAGCCGGGTGCGCGTCAGAACGTCGCGACGAGCCGGCTCGCGGAACTCGCAGCCACGTGGGCAGACCTGCACAGGCGTTCGGTAGTCGTGCAGGTTGACCTCGTATTCGCGCTTGGCGCGATACCAGGGCCGGCGCTGCAGCCTGATTTTGGATGACACGCGACAGCGCGACAGCGCGTCCAGGGCGCGACGTAGGAGCCCGATTTTGACAATGCGCTTGCCGCCTCTCACAACGGTGCTCAGGAAGCGTTTGCTCATGCGTCGCCCTCCTCGTCCTCCTTGACCTCGTCGTCCTCCAGTCCCTCCTCCTCGAGGATCGCGTGGAGCTCCTTGCCGAAGTCCTCACGAGAGAGGTTCCGTCTTTGGATCAAGCTGAACACGGTGACGTTCCCCCGCCCCATGTCGTTGACTGCCTGGCGTGCCTCCAGGACCGCGCGCATGATGAGCTGGATCTCGGTTCGCTTCTGCACCTCGTCTTTCTGGCGCAGGAAGAGAAGGCGGCTATGGCATATCACCAGGCCCTGCTCGAGCGTCGCCTTCGTGCGCCGCTCACGCTCCTCGCCATGCTCTGCGACGAGCAGGCGTTCGGCTTCTTTGAAGGTCTCCTGGGCGGCGTCGTCGTTGAGCATGAAGTAGCACTCGGCCAAGGCAAACGCGACGTAGAAGTTGAGCTTGTGGTGCTTTCGCTGGTCCTCGCAGATCGCCTGTGCCTGGCGGAGAGCCCACGCTCGGAAGTGGTTGGGCTCGGCCAGCGCCCGCCAATCCTCGGTGGCCTTGAAGGCCTCGACGGCCTTAGCCTGACGCAGCACCAGTTGCTCGCTGTCTTCGCCAAGCTGCTCGGGGCCGATCTCCGGCATCGCCGGTTTGGTGTGCGGCGAATCGACCGGGAGCGGTGAGTCGAGCCGTTTCGGGTCATAGGCGATCCAGCTGTACAGGTCTGCACGCGTCTGTGCGATCTCCAGGCAGGTGTGGGTCTTGGCGTCGCCGTCTTCCAGCGCGCTCTCTTCGAGCTTGCGCGCCTGAGCCGCCAGCACGCTGAGGGTCGCAAGCATCGGAGCCACCTCCTCGAAGCGCTCGTGAGGGCTGCGCGTCTCGGCCGCCGGCTTGCCGTCGGCGCCAAGTGGTAGCCGCGCGCGCTTGAAGAATTCCGTCTCGGCGATCATTCGCTCGAGCTGCAGGCGCTCGACGTCTTCTTTGGGGAGGCCGATCTCGTCCCGCTTGAATGCGCGGATCGCGTCCTCGTAGTGACTGACCGTGGTGAGCATGTATCCGAGCCAGTACAGGCTGAAACGGTGGAGCTCTTCGGGCTGGCGGTCGTGGTTTGCCCGTTGCAGTTCGCGGATCGCCAGCTCGGTTTCGTCGTGGATGAACCGGTTCATCGCCCTGACGAATTTCGTATAGGGCTGGATGTCAACTTCCTGGAAGTCGAGCGAGCCCTCGAGCCC
>DASTPN010000017.1:0-4348 GCA_035719985.1 Solirubrobacteraceae bacterium
GCCGATGTTGACGATCCTTCCCCAGCTCTGAGTGCGCATCCCGGGCAGCACCAATTGCGTCAAATAGATGAGGCCGAATACGTTGGTCTCGAATTGGCGCCGCACCGACTCCATCGAGACCTGCTCGATCGCCCCGCCCTGGGAGTATCCGGCGTTGTTGACAAGGGCTCCGACCGCGCCATGCTCGTGAACGACCGTCTCCACGGCGGCGCGCATCGACGCTTCATCGGTGACGTCAAGTTGCAGCAGTTTGCAGCCGGCGTCGGTGAGCCCTGAGATCGACTCCAGTCGCCGCGCGCTCGCGTATACGGTCCAGCCACGCTGGGCCAACCGCCGCGCGGTGGCCTCGCCGATGCCAGAGGAGCAGCCGGTGATCAGGACTGCCTTGGAAGTTTCGCTGGCCATGCGGCCAGGATACGGAAACGCCCGCGCGCCCGCCGCGCGCGTCGTGGACGCGCCCGCTTGGTCGGTTCTCTAGGGTCTTGGATTCATGCGAGCCGTTACCTTCCAAGCCCCAGGCGAAGTCCGGGTCGACGATGTGCCAGAGCCGCAAATCACCGATCCCGGCGAGGCGATCGTGCGGATCGAAGCGACCGGCGTATGCGGGTCGGATCTGCACATCTATCACGGCCGTGTGAGGATCGAGCCCGGCTTTACGATCGGACACGAGTACGTGGGAACGGTGCTCGAGATCGGCGATG
The DNA here is from genome assembly GCA_035719985.1 of Solirubrobacteraceae bacterium. Lineage (GTDB taxonomy): Bacteria > Actinomycetota > Thermoleophilia > Solirubrobacterales > Solirubrobacteraceae > Palsa-744. The sequence goes on from DASTPN010000017.1 coordinate 702, forward strand.
CGGTGCAGGGCGTAGCAGTAGGGGACAGGGTGCTCGGCTGCTTTCAAAGCGCCTGTGGGCACTGTTATTTCTGCCGCCGCGGCTGGTTTCACAAGTGCGATTCCTCGCGGACGTTCGGTCACGGCGCGGCGCTCGGCTCGTTGCAGGGCACGCAGGCCGAGCAGGCGCTGATCCCAAGCGCCGACCTGGTCCTGCGCAAGATCCCGGTCGCAATGAGCGACGAGGCGGCGCTGTTCGCGGGCGATGTGATGGGCACCGGCTATCACGCCGTCGCCGACAGCGACCTGCGCGCCGGCGATGTCGCCGCCGTGCTCGGGCTCGGCCCGGTCGGCCTGTGCGCGGTGCAGGCGGCAAAGGCGGCCGGGGCCGCGCGAGTAATCGCGATCGATTCGATACCAGAGCGCCTGGCGATGGCCGAGTCCTTCGGCGCCCAGCCGGTGCATCTGACCGAGCAGGACCCGCGTGCCGCGGCGCGTGAGATAAGTGAAGGCCGCGGCGTGGACGTCTGCATCGACGCGGTCGGCTATCCGGATGCCTTCGATTTGGCGCTGAAGCTCACACGTAAGTGCGGCACCGTCCAAGCGGTCGGCGTCTACGCCGAGCGCGCGCAGGTGCACATGGGCCTGCTGTGGATCAAGTCGCTGCACGTGTGTGCCGGTCACGCCAACGTGATCGGCCACGTCGATCGTGTCCTGGCGATGATGTCGGCAGGCCTGCTCGACCCGACGCCGCTTGTCACCCACCACATGGCCCTGGACGATGCGCCGGAGGCTTACGCGCTGTATGACCGGCGCGAGGCGTTGAAGATCGTCCTGACTCCCTAGCGGGCATGCGCATAGCCCGCGGCCGGGTACCCTCAGAGACGATCCCCGCCCCGTCCAAGGAGCTACCGATGAGCACTGTTGCGCCAACCGCCCTCCCCGACGCCCTCGGCGACGCTTCGCGCGAGTTCGTCTCCAAGCAACATGCACTCTTGATCGGCCAGGAGCGCTTGCAGGCCGCCGACGGCCGTACCTTTGCCACGCTTGACCCGTCAAATGGGGCCGAGATCGCAAGTGTGCCGCAGGCCGGCGCCCAGGACGTAGACCGCGCTGTCGCGGCAGCCCGCGCGGCCTTCGAGCAAGGCCCGTGGGCGAGCATGGCGCCCTCCGAGCGCTCGCGACTGATGAACGCATTGGCCGATGCGCTGGATGCGCACGCGCAGGAGATCGCCGAGATCGAGTCGCTCGACAACGGCAAGCCGGTCAAGCTCGCGCGCTTTGTCGATGTCGCCGGCACGATCGCGCACCTTCGCTACTTCGCCGGCTGGGCCACGAAGATCGAAGGTGCCGTGCTGCCGGTCACCGCACCGGGAATGCTCTGTTACACGCGTCGCGAACCGGTCGGCGTGTGCGGCCAGATCGTGCCGTGGAACTTCCCGCTGTTGATGGCCTCCTGGAAGGTCGCCCCGGCATTGGCGGCTGGTTGCACGATCGTGCTCAAGCCCGCCGAGCAGACGCCGCTCTCAGCTCTGCGCCTGGGTGAGCTGGCGCTGGAGGTCGGCTTCCCGCCGGGCGTGCTGAACGTCATCACCGGCGATGGTGAGACTGGCGCCGCGCTCGTGGACCACCCGGGCGTCGACAAGATTTCTTTCACCGGCTCGACCGTCGTTGGCCGTGAGATCGGCGCCAAGGCCGGCCGTGCGCTCAAGCGGGTGACGCTCGAGCTCGGCGGAAAGAGCCCGAACGTGATCCTCCCCGACGCCGATATCGACGCCGCCGTGAGGGGCTCCTACCAGGCGATCTATTTCAACTCGGGCCAGGCCTGCAACGCTGGCTCGCGTCTGTTCGTGCCCAAGGAGCGCTTTGACGAGGTGGTGAGCGCTTTGGTCGAGCGCGCACAGGCCACCCGCCTGGGCGCAGGCCTAGACGCTGACACGCAACTCGGCCCGCTGGTCTCCGCCGAGCAACAGCAGCGGGTGATGTCTTACATCGACTCCGGTCGCGAGCAGGGCGCCGAGCTGGTCACCGGGGGCGCCGCGGCATTGCAGGAGAGTGGAGGCTGGTACGTGCAGCCGACGCTGTTCGCCTCCACCGACGACGATCTGAAGATCGCACGCGAGGAGATCTTCGGCCCTGTACTCGTTGCCTCTCCCTACGACAGCCTGGAGGAGGTGGCCGTCCGCGCCAACGCCGGCGACTATGGCCTGGCGGCTGGCGTGTGGACGAAAGACGTCGGTTCGGCTCATCGCCTGGCGGCGATGCTCAGGGCGGGCTCGGTTTACATAAACCACTGGGGTGGCTCGGATCCCGCGGCGCCGTTCGGTGGCTTCAAGGCCTCAGGCGTCGGTCGTGAGCACGGCCGCGATGGTCTGGAGGGCTACTTGGAGACGAAGACGGTCTGGACTTCGCTGGCCTAGGGCACGGACACGCGTGATTGTGCACGAGCGACGTGCGCTCGCAAGATCGCGCAAAAGCGGCTGGCACTTGCATTAGAGTCCCGTGTATGAGCGGGCAGCCGCCGAAGCCCGGCACTCTCGAGGTCGCAAGCGCGAGCAATGACGGCTCCGTCACCGTGACGTTGCGCGGCGAGCTGGACCTCGCCTCCGCAGGCGCGCTGCAGGAACGTCTGACGGCGGTCGAGCAGGCTGCGCCATCGCTGATCGTGCTTGACCTCTCCGATCTGTCCTTCATCGACTCCAGCGGCCTGCGTGTGTTGTTGCTGGCCGATGGCCGTGCGCGCGAGGATGGCCGCGAACTGGTGCTCACGCACAGTAGCGATGCGGTGCAGCGCGTGTTCGAGATGACCGGAACGCGCGACCTGCTGCATTTCCAGTCGTGAGCGGTACCCGCGCCGGTCGGCCGGCGAGAGCGCGTTGAACGCGGTGGCGCAGGGTCAGCCGCTGCCGGTCGGTGGCGGCCGCGAACGTCGTGCGCTTGTGCGCTTCGCGCCTGCGCTGGTGGGCCTCTGCACGCTCGTGCTGTTGGCCGCCACGATCGAGATCGTGCTCGACGGCGCCGTCGGCCACTCGGCTCTGATCCCGAAGTCACCGTCGATCTCCGGCTGGCTGGACGGTCTCGGCGAGCGACTGGGCTTCCGCGTCTTTCTGATCGCGCTGATCTCCTACTCGCTCGCTTACGCTGGCCTGTTGGCCCTCGCGCGCCAACTCTCAGCGCGCTGGGCGATCGCGCTGGTCAGTGCCCTCAGCCTGATCGTCTTCGCCGGACCGATCCTGCTCTCCACCGACGTCTTCAGCTACATCGCCTACGCGCGCATGGGCGTGCTACACGGAATCAACCCATATCTGCACGGCCCGCAGGCGATTGTCTCAGACCCCGTCTACCACTACGTCGGCCATGACTGGAAGCTGGTTGCCACCGCATACGGCCCGCTGTACACCCTGATCTCCTACCCGCTCGGCCTGCTTGGCTTGGCTGGCGCGTTGTGGGGCATGAAGCTGATGGCACTGCTGGCGGCGGCCGGCACGCTCGTGCTGACATGGCGTTGCGCTCCAGCTCGCAGTTTGGACCGGCGTTTCGCTCTGCTGGCCGTCGGCGCCAACCCGCTGTGGGTGATTTATGCGCTCGGTGGCGCTCACAACGACCTGGTGATGATCTTCCTGACAACGCTTGCGGTGGCGCTGATGTTGGTCGGCGGCGGAGTCTTGC
>DASTPN010000018.1:0-2998 GCA_035719985.1 Solirubrobacteraceae bacterium
CGGCGAGGCCGGCGGGGCTCACGGTTGGGAGGTGGTGGCGGTGTCTGCTGCCCAGGAGGAGACGACCTTCGGCGGTTCGCGCACGAGCGCGTTCTCGCTGGCGCCAGACGCGGCGATCGTCGTGGATGTCACCCACGCCACCGACGCTCCGGGGATCGAGATCAAGGAATCGGGCAAGCACGAGCTTGGCTCAGGCCCGGTGCTCAGCCGCGGCTCGACACTCAATCCGCGCCTCTCAGAGCTTCTCTACGAGACCGCCGAGCGCGAGAAGATCGCCTTCACCGTCGAGGCGATCGGGCGCAACACCGGCACCGACGCAGACGCTGTGCACTTGGCCCGCGGCGGCATCCCAACGGCGCTGGTGTCGATACCGCTGCGCTACATGCACTCCCCTGTCGAGCTTGTTCAGCTCGGTGACGTCCACGCGGCCGCGAAGCTGATCGCCGCGGCCGCGCTTTCTTTGGACGCCGATACTTCGTTTGCGCGCTAAGCGCTCGCACCCTCCAACTCGGTCATCGCGTTGATCTCGTAGGCCGCGCCCGGCGCTCCACCCAGGGCGAGCATCTCGATCCCCTCCGGACCCGCGAACACCTTGCGCTTGGGCGCCGGACCTACGCGCACGAACACGCCGGGATCCAGGTCCACGCGCTCGCCCTCGATCTCGATCCAACCCGAGCCTTTGAGTGCGAGGAAGACCTCCTCCTGGCCGCTCTCGGCGTGATCGTGGAGGGGATAGTCCTTGTAGTCGGCGGGCATCCTGATCACCTGCATGCCAAATGAGGTGACCCCCAGCTCGGCGCGTGCCTTCACGAAGCCGCCACCGAAGGCCGCCTCCATGTCTTTGATGTGCTTGACCGTGTAATCGCTCATGTGCTTGCTCCTGTCTGGATTGGGGATGGTTGAAGCACGGGTTTGTCGGTCGGCATGATGATTCCCAGCTGGCGCGACTGGGCCAGCACGGTGCCGTCCGCCGCCCAGATGACGCCGTCCTCCTCGAATAGCCCGTCGTGCAGCAGCTGTGTCTGGAAGATCCCCAGACATAGCGCCGCCGGGTCGACGTCGGCGTCCTCGATCGGCCGGCGGAAATGGATCGTCAAGTCGACGGTGGGGGAGATAGCGGGAACATCGAGCGCAATGAACGATGGCGGAAACCAGGCGTCGCAAAACAGGGCCAGTGCCACTGCGTCGACCGGCCGTCGCTCCGGTAGCCCTGTCCAGCCGCCGACCTTCATCGGCGCGCCGCTGCCGGCGAACGGCACGGCCCCGACGCGTGGCTGCATCACCAGGCGCCGGGTGAACTCGGGCGCGCCGTCGAACAGTCCGGGTGTTGAGTGGCGCTCCTCGTCGGCGGGGGCTAGGTCCGGCATCGGCAGTTCGTCGGCGCCGGGCGAGCGCCACGGCACCGAGAATGCAGCAAGCGCGAGCGCTGTGGTCTTGCCGTCTTGCACCATGCGGGCCGAGAGCGTGCTCAGCGAGCGACCCTGGCGCTCGAGCGTCGTCTCGATCTCGATTGGCCCCGGCTCGGGTGCTCGCGTGTAGTGGATCGTCAGCGACCGTGGCGTGCGCGACTCATCGTCTACGGCCTCAATCAACGCACGCAGCAGCATCGCCGCGATATAGCCGCCGTGGGGTCCGCGCCCGGCCCGCCAACCGCTGGCCACAGTCGCCTCGAACCGCCCGTTTGCGCGGGCGCTCACAGCAGTGTCGCGGTCGAACGCCGTGTCCATCGACCGCGAGCATATCTGACTGGCTGACTAGCCAGTCAGTCCGTCGCGATGGGGGGCTGTCGGGTCGGCCCCGCCGCGGGTGTGCGACTGCAAACGGGTGCGTCAGCTCCGGGCCAGGCGCTTGTAGGAGATGCGGTGGGGCCGGTCGGCCGCCGCTCCCAGCCGTGCTCGACGAGCCTCCTCGTAGGCCTCGAAGTTGCCCTCGAACCACGTCACCTGCGAGTCGCCCTCGAAGGCGAGCACGTGCGTGGCGATCCGGTCCAAGAACCAGCGATCGTGAGAGATGACCACAGCGCAGCCCGGGAAGGCGAGCAGCGCTTCCTCGAGCGCGCGCAGCGTGTCCACGTCGAGATCGTTGGTGGGCTCGTCCAGTAGCAGCAGATTGCCGCCGGAGCGCAGCAGCTTGGCCAGGTGAACCCGGTTGCGCTCGCCGCCGGAGAGCTTGGCGATCTTCTTCTGCTGGTCTGAGCCCTTGAAGTTGAAACCAGCGGTGTACTGGCGCGAGTTGACTTCGCGCTCGCCGACCATCAGATGGTCGTGCCCGTCTGAGATCTCCTCCCACACCGTCTTGTTTGGGTCCAGCGCGTCTCGGGACTGGTCGACGTAGGCAAGCTGCACCGACTCGCCCAACTCGAGCTTGCCCGCGTCTGGCTGCTCCTCGCCGACGATCATCCGAAACAGCGTTGTCTTGCCGGCGCCGTTGGGCCCGATCACGCCGACGATGCCGGCGCGAGGCAGGTCAAAGGAGAGCGACTCGATCAGCAGCCGCTCACCGAACCCCTTACTGAGAGCGTCGGCGAGAAGCACCTTCTCGCCCAGACGCGGCCCCGGCGGGATGTGGATCTGCACCTCGTCGAGCTTGACGTTGCGCTCCTCGGCCACCAGCTCCTCGTAGCGCGCCAGGCGCGCCTTGGACTTCGTGCGCCGTCCCTTGGGATTGGTGCGCACCCATTCCAGCTCGGCGGCGATCGTGCGCTGGCGCCCCTTCTCCGAGCGCTCCTCCTGGGCCAGGCGCTTCTGCTTTTGCTCGAGCCAAGAGGAATAGTTGCCTTCGTAGGGAATGCCCTTGCCGCGGTCGAGCTCGAGGATCCAGCCGGCGACGTTGTCCAGGAAGTAGCGGTCGTGTGTGACCGCCACCACGGCCCCCTTGTACTCGGCGAGATGCTGCTCCAGCCAATCCCCCGACTCGGCGTCCAGATGGTTGGTGGGCTCGTCGAGCAGCAATAGGTCGGGCGCGCTCAGCAGCAGCCGGCACAGCGCCACGCGGCGGC
>DASTPN010000019.1:0-4166 GCA_035719985.1 Solirubrobacteraceae bacterium
ACGACTGCGGACTTTCACCACCAAAAGAACCAAAAGAACCGAGGTTGGCGCGACTCCCGGCTTCCAGCGTCGGGCCGTAGATGTGGATTTGGTGGTTGGTTGAGTCTGAGACGTAGGAGTCTCCGCCGGCCGCTACGGCGACGCCGGCGGAGCTGGTGCCGATTTCGCCGGTCCCGAAGCTGTAGAGGGCCGTGTCTGACGAGTTGAGGACGGTGATCTTGTTGCCTTCGTCCACGTAGAGGTCGCCGTTGGCGGGGTCTGTGGAGACCGCGATGGCGCCTGTGGCGACCTGCGCCGCCGTGGCGGGCGAGGATGGTTCAGACACGAACGCTGAGGCCTGGTATTCCTCGACCGCTCCGAAGCCGACGGTCGGTGATTCCTGCCAGTCTTTGGCGTATAGATGACCGTTGGCGACCGCCAGCGAGCACGGTTTGATCGTCGTAGCGATACCCCCGGAGTAGTCCGCCTCCGACACGGTCGAACCGGACGGCGAGTACCGCCAAATGCGATTGTTCCAGTCCGCGACGTACAGATCGCCGTTTGACTGATCGACGGCGACACCGCAATCTTCGCCGAGACTACCCGAAGGCGTTTTAGTACCGGTCAGCGTGCCAAGCGATTCGCCGCTGGCGGCGAACACCCTCACCTGCCTCGAACCACTGTTCGTAACGTAAATATCGCCTTTCGCCGGACCGTTCGACCCATCGACCGCGACCTGATCGAACCCCGGGAACCCCTGAACACCAATACTCGGTATCGCATTCGTACCAGCACCAGGACCAGCAGTGAAATCAACAGGAGCACCACCAGCAGAAAAACGCAAAAGCTGATTGCCCTGCGTATCCAACACATACACATCACCAGACACCTGATCCACAGCCAACGACTGCGGACTTTCACCACCAAAAGAACCAAAAACGCCCTGATGGGCACGAGACAACAATGCGGAACCCGGAGAATCAAGAAGACGCACAAACGGCAACGCCAAGCCGCCAGTATCCGCACCCGCCAACCCACCAAAAGCAGCACCGGCCGATGAGAAGCCCTGAGCACCAGCCGCATACGCGCCGCCAACACCAACGATCGCGCTCACCGCGACCATCAGCGTAATAAGAACCGCGAGGCTCGCAAGGTTGGAACGGCAACGAGTCATGATCATGTTTTTGGTTCCTTTTCTAAGACGACGCGGACTGCTCACGAGATTCATCCTCATGCGACCTGTTTCGAGCTACGCGTGTTCGGTGCGTAAGACTGAATTGACTTGGTGACCTGACTGCCAATGGGTGTGAGCGTCCACTGGTTGCGCTCACCCTGGGTCCGCTCACTGTTCACGAGCAATCCCAGCCGCTCAAGACGCGCGAGCAGCTTCGAGGTCTGACCTTGGTCTGAGATGTCGACCATTTCCCCGACCTGACGATTGCTCTGGCCCGGACGCTCAGCCAGCGCCTGCAGCACCCTCGCGGTGCGATAGGTCATGCGCATCGGCAGGGCCGCCAGCGGAGCCTCCCCGTCCCCGCTCGCTGTCTCCCCATTCAGCTGGCCGCTGGATTGGAACGCCGGGACCGGGCTGGCCTGCTCACGACGGGCGGCCGCCGGGCCCATGTAGGGCAGCACGATCATCCCCATCAGCTCACTCAAGAGCGCTCGCAAGGGCTCGCCCCAAGCCTTCAGCAGCAGCGAGTAGAGAACCTCAGAGACTCCACCGATCACACCCTGAGCGGTCAATGTCGCGGCGTCGCCTGCTCCCTCGCCGCGGCCCTCATCGACGATCTTGGCCAATCCGTCGATGATCCGTTGACGGTAGAGCAGCACTGCCGGCCCGCCTCGTCGGGACTCGACGATGCACACCCGCGCGAGCGCTGGATCACGATCGAACAGACAGAGAATCGCCCACAAGCCGTCGCGCACGCGCTCACGCCAGGGCAGATCCGCCACTTCCGCCGACGCCAGCTCTCGGGTGACCTGAGCCACCGCGTTCTCCAAGACGGCGACCAGGCAGTCCTCACGATCCTTGAACAGGTCGTAAAAGGTTCTACGCGAAACCCCTGCGCTCCCGGTGATGCGCTCCACCGACGCGCCCTCCCAACCGTGCTCGGCCACCACGCCAAAAGCGGCGGTCAACAGCCTGGAGCGCTGCATATCGCTGACCAGCGCCTGACCGGTGTGTCTCGTAGCCGCGGTCCGCGGATCGCCCGCACGCCGTGCATGGGAGGAAGACCCGCTCCGGCCCCGCAAAGACCGCTCACGGCGCTCGGCAGCCATCACGCGCACCACCCGCTGGTACACGAACGCCGCGAAAGCTCAAACCAGGCTTTACACCTGGTGAACCACGCCCTGCCGCCGCGGTGGTTGAGCCTAGCGCCTAGGCGCCGGCCGGCCCAGAGAGAGAGAGAGAGAGAGAGACGCGTCAGCGCCGCTGACGCGTCCTATAAAGGACTCGCCGCGAACACACGGACTCTCAACCACGCTGATCCCCAGAGAAAACACGCGAAAACAACCCTCTCTCAAAGCAACCCGGTCCCTCTCCCAAGGGTCCCCGCCAAAAACGCTTGCTGTCGACCACAGGGCCGACCCAAACCTGATCTTATGTGCCATGCCTTTACCAAATAGGCAAGCACAGACAAAACTAGCAGAGGGTGCACCCAACTGTCAATACCAATGACGGTAGGGCGCCGCGGACACCCGCATATACTCGGCGCGAGGATGCCGGAGCGACACTTCGTCAAGTACACCTTCCTGAAGCTCGACCCCGCCTGGCGACGCCTGGACGCGGAGACGCGTGCGGAGGGCAAGCGCGAGTTCGCCGCCGCCTGCGAGGACTTCGCCGACGGTCACCTGCTGCAGAGCTTCTCGCTCGTGGGCACGCGAGGCGATGCCGAGCTGCTGCTGATCTCAGAGGCCGAGAACCTCGACCGCATCCACGAGTTCCACGTCGTGCTGGCCCAGAGTGGGCTGATGAAGTGGGCGCAGCAGCCCTACTCGTTCCTGGGCATGCGCAAGAGCTCGGAATACTCCGAAGACGAGCGCGTGAACCCGCGCGGATTCAAAGGCAAGTACGTGTTCGTCTACCCGTTCGTGAAGTCGCGCGAGTGGTATGCGCTGCCCGCTGAGGAGCGCTGGCGGATCATGCAGGGGCACATCACGGTCGGGCGCGAATATCCGGGCGTTGACAACCACACGACATACTCGTTCGGCTTGGATGACCAGGAGTTCGTGGTCGCCTTCGATACCGACGACGTCGGCACGTTCCTCGACCTGGTACAGCGGCTGCGCACGACCGAGGCATCGCGCTTCACCGTCCGCGACACACCGAGCTTCACCTGCATCGCCTGCTCGCTCGAGCGCGCTCTGAACGCACTCGACGGCGAGCCAGTGGCCCTGGATGCGCCAATGCCGCGAGCCGGCTGAAGCGCGTGAGCCCGAGGATCTCCCAGAAGGCCGCGGTGGCGGCGCTCGCCGCCGCAGATCCGGTCATGGCCGGCTTGATCGAGCAAGTTGGCACTCTGCCCTCGCCGCCACGCAAACGAGCAGACCCCGAGGAGCACTACGGTGCGCTGCTTCATGCCGTCGTCAACCAGCAGCTCTCCGTCAAGGCCGGCGCCGCCATCTACGGACGTCTGAAGGAGCGCTTCGGCGGCCAGACACCGACCCCCGAGCAGCTACTGGCCGACGACCCCGAAGAGCTGCGGCTGGCCGCCGGCCTATCGCGCTCGAAGGTCGGCTTCATGCGTTCGCTGGCCGAGCACATCCTCTCCGGCGAACTGGAGCTTGAGCGCCTCGACGACCTCTCCGACGAGGACGTCATGGCCGAGCTCGTCGCGGTCAAGGGTATCGGCGAGTGGACCGCGCATATGTTCCTAATGAGCCACCTTCACCGTCCCGACGTGCTCGCCCCCGGCGACCTCGGCATACGCCGCGCGATCGAACGCGCTTACGGCTTGGAGGAGATCCCCGACACGGAGACGGTCGAGCGCTTGGCCGAACGCTGGCGCCCGCACCGCACGCTTGCCTGCCGCTACTTGTGGCGCTCGCTGAATAACGAACCCGCGTGAGCGGCGGGCCCGGGCAAGCTTTAGACCGCTGAGACCTGCTCTTCGTCGGCCACGCGGAACGACGAGCCGCAGCCACAGGCAGCGACCACGTTGGGGTTCTCGACCTTGAAGCCC
>DASTPN010000020.1:0-3037 GCA_035719985.1 Solirubrobacteraceae bacterium
CTCCAGCGCGCTGATGAGCTCCTCGATGCCGCTCGCGGGGGAGAGCGAGGAGACCGCGATCACCGGCGTAGAGCTCGAGCCGAGCGAGCGCAGCGCTGCGCTCAGGTCGCGTCTGGTGCGCATCGCCAGATCGCCGAGGTCGGCCTTGGTGACGACGAGCACGTCTGGAGTCTCCATGATCCCGGACTTCAGGAACTGCAGCACGTCGCCGCTGCCCGGTTGCACCACGACCGCAACTGTGTCGGCGACGTCGGCGACCTCGGTCTCCGCCTGCCCGACGCCGACAGTCTCGATCACGACGATGTCAAAGGCGGCGGCGAGTGCCTGGGCCGCGGTGCGTGTTGCGCCGGCAAGTCCGCCGAGGCGCTCGCCGGCGGCGGTAGAGCGGATCAAAACCCCCTTGTCGGCGGGATCGAAGTCAATCCGGGCGCGGTCGCCGAGCAGCGACCCACCGGAGCGGCGCGAGCTGGGGTCGACCGCAAGCATCGCAACCGACCTGCCCTGCGCACGCCAGGCATGAAGCAACGCCGAGAGTAGGGTCGACTTGCCCGCACCCGGTGGGCCGGTGACACCGATGATGTGTCCGGCCGCCTCGCCGCCCAGTGCCGCGGGTGAGACCTCGCGCAACAACTCACGCACCTGCTCTCGATCGGCGGCCGCGGTGCTCTCGATCAGGTTCAGCGCCGCCGGAGCGCCAGACAGGTCTCGCTCGCGTAGACGCCGACCTAGTGCTGCGCCGTCGAGGTCACTCACGCGATGGCCGGAGTGCCACTGCGCTCGCCCACGAGCCCCACGACGTCGCGCACGATGCGCGTGATGTCGAAATCCTTCGGCGTGTAGACCGCGGCCACACCAGCCTCCTTCAGCGGCTGCACGTCCTGGTCGGGGATGATGCCGCCGACCACTACCGGCACGTCGACACCGCTCGCGCGCAGAGCCTCGATTACCGCCGGGATCAACTCGCGGTGCGAACCGGAGAGGATCGAGAGCCCGATCACGTGCACCCCCTCCTGCAGCGCCGAGGCGGCGATCTGGGCGGGGGTCAGTCGGATGCCTTCATAGACGACGTCCATACCGGCGTCGCGCGCGCGCACCGCGATCTGCTCGGCGCCGTTTGAGTGCCCGTCGAGCCCCGGCTTGCCGACCAGGATCTTCGGGCGGCGGCCGAGCTTCTCGGTCAGCTGGGCGACCTGTTCGCGCAGCTCCGTCAGCTCCTCGCCGGCAGGCGCGGCGACTGCCTCGCCCACGCCTGTGGGGGCGCGATAGCTGCCGAACACATCACGCAGCGTCTTTGCCCACTCGCCCGTGGTGGCGCCGGCGCGAGCCGCGGCGATTGTGGGCACCATCAGGTTCTCGCCTAGGTCATCAGAGCCGGCCACGCGGGCAAGCTCGGCAAGCGCCGCATCGACAGCCGCTTGATCGCGCTGTGAGCGCCAGCGCTCGATCGCGTCGATCGCCTGCGCCTCAACTGCCGCATCGACAACCAAGATGCCGCCCTCGGCATCGGCGGTCAGCGGGGACTCCTCGGTCTCTGTGAACTTGTTCTGGCCAACGACAGTCTGCTCACCGGACTCGATCCGCCTGATCCGCTCGCGGTGAGAGTCGACCAGCGCCGCCTTCATATACGAAACCGCCTGTACAGCTCCACCGTGCTCGGCGACCTTTGCCATCTCCTCGCGCGCGCCGGCGAGCAGCTCCTCGACAAGCCCTTCCATCACCTTCGAGCCCTCGAAGATGTCCGGGTACTCGAGGATGTCGGTCTCATAGGCGAGCACCTGTTGGATGCGCAGCGACCATTGCTGATCCCAGGGTCGCGGCAGCCCGAGCGCCTCGTTCCAGGCAGGCAGCTGGATCGCGCGGGCGCGGGCGTCGCGGCCGAGCGTGACGGCAAGCGCCTCCAAAACGATCCGCTGCACATTGTTCTCCGGCTGCGCCTCGGTCAGCCCCAGCGAGTTGACCTGCACGCCGTAGCGAAAGCGCAGATGGCGCTCGTTTGTGACGCCGTAGCGCTCGCGCCCGAGCTGCTCCCACAGGATCGACATCGCACGCAACTTGGCGTGCTCCTCGACGAAGCGCACACCGGCGTTGACAAAGAAGGAGATGCGCCCGAACACGTCGCTCATCATCCGCTGTGCATGGTCGGAGGCCCCCCCGTGCTCGGGGGGCGAGCCGGGATGGGGGGGTTGGGTCTGGAGGCGCTCACGCGTGGCGTCAAGGACGGCGATCGCGTTGCTCATCGCGTAGGCGATCTCCTGCACCGGCGTCGCTCCCGCCTCCTGCAGGTGGTAGGAGCAGATATTGATCGGGTTCCACTTCGGTACGTGCTCGACCGTGTAGGCGATCATGTCCGCGATCAGCCGCATCGAAGGAGCCGGCGGGAAGGCGTAGGTGCCGCGGGCCAGGAACTCCTTGATGATGTCGTTCTGGGTGGTTCCTTGCAGGCGCGACTGGTCGACACCCTGCTCCTCGGCTGCGACGATATACAACGCCAGCAGCCACGCCGCCGTGGCGTTGATCGTCATTGACGTGTTCATCTCACCGAGCGGGATCCCGTCCATCAGCGCTTGCATATCGCCGCGATGGCTGACCGGTACGCCGACCTTGCCGACCTCGCCGCGCGCCAGCTCATCGTCGGGGTCATACCCGGTCTGAGTGGGAAGGTCGAAAGCGACCGACAGTCCGGTCTGTCCCTTGGCGAGATTGCGGCGGTAGAGCTCGTTGGATGCCTTCGCCGTCGAGTGCCCGGCGTAGGTGCGCATCATCCAGGCGCGGTCGGGCTCGGGCAGGCGTGGGCTCACTGAGTCTGTACTCATAAGCGCAATTGTATGTTCAGAAGCGGTGTTTTGGTGGGCGGCCTTTATCCTGAGGGCGCATGAGTGAGACGATCGAGCTGCCGCGAACCGACGGCCCGGACACGGGAACCGGTGGCTCCTGGCGTGTGATCGTGCGCAACGACGACCACAACACCTTCGATCACGTCGCCCGCACCTTGGCGCGTTTCATCCCGGGTGTGACAGTGCAGCGCGGCCACGAGATT
>DASTPN010000021.1:0-4621 GCA_035719985.1 Solirubrobacteraceae bacterium
CCAAGGAGCCAGGCTGGGAGCTACCAGCCAACCCGATCCTGGTGGCAGGACGCAACTTCGGCTGTGGCTCCTCGCGCGAGCATGCGCCCTGGGGTCTGCAGGATTACGGCTTCAAGGCGATTGTGGCGCCGAGCTTTGCCGACATCTTCTACTCCAACTGCACGAAGATCGGGCTGTTGCCGGTCGTGCTCTGCGAGGAGGACTGCCAAGCGCTCGCGCACGCGGGCGAAGGCGAGGTCGACCTGCAGGCGCAGGAGGTGCGATTCGCCGGGCGCGAGGTCGCGTTTGAGATCGACCACGAGATTCGCCGGCGGTTGCTGGAGGGGCTCGATGACATCGGGGCGACGTTGTTGGCAGAGCAGGCGATCTCTGACTATGAGCACGCGCAGAGGTCCCTCGGTCCCGTGACAACGGCGCTTTAGGAGGCCAGAGATGACACATCGCATCGTCACCCTTCCCGGCGACGGGATTGGGCCCGAGATCCTTGCACCTACGCTACAGGTCCTACGCACCCTCGGCGAGTTCGAGTTCGACGAGCACCCCTTCGGTGGCGCCTCGATCGACTTGTATGGCGTTGCGCTGACTGAGGAGACCCAGCGCGCCTGCGAAGGCGCCGACGCCGTGCTGCTGGCGGCGGTCGGCGGGCCGAAGTGGGACAGCACCGACCCATCGGCGCCGCGACCCGAGCAAGGACTGCTGGGGTTGCGCAAGGGGCTTGGCCTGTACGCCAACCTGCGGCCAGTCAAGCCGCTGCCTGCGCTCTACGACGCCTCGCCGCTTCGGCGCGAGCGGATCGAAGGCACCGATCTGCTGGTTGTACGCGAGTTGACCGGTGGCATCTACTTTGGCGAGAAGACGCGCAGCAAGGACTTCGCCTCAGACGTCTGCTCCTATTCGACCTCGGAGATCGAGCGAATCGCGCGCAGCGCCTTCAGTGCGGCCCGCTCGAAGGTGACAAGCGTCGACAAGGCCAACGTGCTTGAGACCTCACGGCTGTGGCGTGAGGTTGTCCGCGAAGTGCACTCGCGCGAGTTTCCCCAGATCGAGCTCGAGCACGTGCTCGTCGATAACGCCGCAATGCAACTGGTGGCGGCGCCCAAACACTTCGACACGATTCTCACCGAGAATATGTTCGGCGACATCCTCAGCGACGAGGCGGCGATGATCACAGGATCAATTGGGATGCTGCCAAGCGCATCGTTGGGGGCAGATGGCCCGGGGCTGTTTGAGCCCGTTCACGGCTCGGCGCCTGACATCGCTGGGCAAGGGATTGCCAACCCGCTTGCGATGTTCCTATCGGCGGCGCTGATGCTCCGTCACGGCCTTGGCTTGGAAAGTGAGGCATCGGCTGTAGAATCGGCTGTCCAGCGCTCGCTCGACGAGGGGCTGCGGACGCCTGACTTGGGCGGTTCGGCAGGCACCGCGGAGGCTACGCGCGCCGTGCTCGATCACCTCTAAAGGAGAGACAAGTGGAGACCTGCGACCTCATCTGGATGAACGGAGAGCTCATTCGCTGGGAGGACGCCAAGGTCCATGTCCTCACGCACGGACTGCACTACGGCACCGGAGTCTTTGAGGGCATTCGCTGCTACGACACCGAGATCGGTCCAGCGATCTTCCGCAACGCGGAGCACATGGAACGGTTGTTGCGCTCCGCCGAGCTGTACTACATGCCGGTTGCTCACACTGCCTCAGAGTTGCAGGCAGCGGCGCGCGAGCTGGTGGCCGGCAACAGGCTTTCCTCCTGTTACATACGTCCGATCGTCTATCGCGGCTACGGTTCGATGGGGCTCAACCCGATGGACGCGCCGATCGAAGTGGCGATCGCATGCTGGGAGTGGGGGACCTACCTGGGCGAGGATGGGATGGCAAACGGCATCCGCGCCAAGGTCTCCTCGTGGCGACGGATATCGCCGGATTCGCTGATCCCGCACGCTAAGGCCTCCGGGCAGTACCTGAACAACGTGCTGGCCAAGGTCGAGTCGATGAAGGCCGGCTACCAGGAGGCGATCCTGCTGGACGACCAAGGGCATGTGTGCGAGGGGACCGGCGAGAACATCTACATCCTTGCCGGCGGTGAGATCGTCACGCCCGGGCACCAGAACTCGATCCTCGACGGCATCACGCGCCGCTCGATCATGCAGTTGGCGGCCGACCTCGGCTACAGCGTGGTCGAGCGCGACATCGCGCGCGCCGAGCTCTACCTGGCCGATGAGGTGTTCATGTCCGGTACTGCGGCCGAGCTTGTGCCAGTGGTCGAGGTCGACGATCACAAGGTCGGCTCAGGCAAGCCCGGCGAGGTCACCCGCCTGTTGCAGGGGGCCTTCGACGATGCGATCCACGGACGCTCCGAGCGCTACCGCGAATGGCTTGACCCGGTCTTGGCCGGCACTCCCACACAGCCGCCGGCGCCGACTCCGACCGGCTGATGGCCGATATAGAGCTCTACGACGCGACCCTCCGCGACGGCATGGGGGGAGGCGGCATGAGCCTCACCGCCGAGGAGAAGTTGCGCGTCGTACACGCGCTTGACGCGCTTGGCGTGCATCTGATCGAGGCCGGGTTCCCGGCGTCGAACCCGAAGGAGCGCGAACTATTCGGGTTGCTGGCCGAGGAGTCGCTCGATGTCTCTGAGATCGTGGCGTTCGGGATGACGCGCCGACGTGACCTGGAGGCCGAGAAAGACGAAGGGCTGCGCGTGTTGGCCGAGTGTTTCGCGCCCGTTTGCACGCTGGTCGGCAAGAGCTCGATCCTTCACGTCGAGAAGGTGGTACGCGTCTCGCGCGAGGAGAATTTGGCGATGATCGCCGACTCGATCGGCTTCCTGGTCAAGGAGGGTAAGCGCGTGCTCTTTGACGCCGAGCACTACTTCGACGGCTATCAGGCCAACCCGAAATATGCACTGGAAACGCTGCAGGCGGCGATGGCGGCCGGTGCTGAGCGGATCGTCCTTTGTGACACTAATGGTGGTTCGCTACCCAATCAGGTTCGTGAGATCGTTAACCACACCCGCCTCTCGTTGGCCGACATCGAGATGGGGATACACGTCCATGACGACTCCGGCTGCGCTGTGGCCAACACGCTCGTGGCGGTTGAAGCCGGCGCCGGCCAGGTACAAGGGACGATCAACGGCATCGGCGAGCGCACCGGCAATGCCAACCTGGTGACGATCATCGCCGACCTGCAATTGAAGATGCGCTATGACGTCCTGGCTCCAGAGCGGCTAGCTCGGCTCACCGAGACCGCGCATCTGCTCGATGAGTTGCTTAACCGTCCCCCGGACCCTTCACAACCGTACGTGGGCAAGCATGCGTTCGCCCATAAGGCGGGGCTACACGCTGCCGGTGTGAGGGAGGATTCAGCCACCTTCGAGCACATCGAGCCAGAGCTTGTCGGCAATTCGCGCGACCTGCTCGTATCAGAGCTCTCCGGGCGCGGGACGATGATCGAGAAGGCGGCGGAGCTTGGTATCAAACTCGACAGCAAGGCCGCTGGGCGAGCGGTCGAGCGTCTGAAGGAGCTCGAGCACGGCGGCTATCAGTTTGAGGCCGCCGATGGCTCGTTTGACCTGCTGCTGCGCCGTGAGGCCGGAGTACACGAGCCACTGCTGCGCCTTGACTCCTGGCGGGTGACGGTTGAGAAGGGCGCCGACGGCGGGGTGCAGAGCGAGGCGACGATCAAGATATTCGCGCCGCCGGGGCCCGATGAGAAGCGCTACGTCTCAACCGCCGAGGGCAATGGGCCGGTCAACGCACTTGACAAAGCGCTGCGCGAGGCGATCGGTGAGCTCTACCCGCACCTGCACGACATCGAGCTGGTCAACTTCAAGGTGCGGATACTCGACGAGGCAAAGGGGACCGACGCGGTCACGCGGGTGCTGATCGACGCATCAGACGGGGAGCGGGTTTGGGGTGCGATCGGCGTCTCTGAGAACATCATCGCCGCCTCCTGGGATGCGCTGGTGGATTCGCTTGAGGTTGGAATGCAAATCCGAGAGCCCACCGTGCCTGCAAAGACGTGATCGGGCTGGCACGGCCGGTCCTGGGACCGGAGGAGGAGCAGGCGGTAATCGAGGTCCTGCGCTCAGGCACGCTCTCGCTCGGGCCGAAGGTCCAGGAGTTCGAGCGGCTGTTCGCTGAGCGCGTAGGGGCAGGGCACGCCTCAGCGGTCTCGAGCGGTACTGCTGGGCTTCACCTCGCATTGCGGGCCGTCGGCGTGGGAGACGGCGATGAGGTGATCACCAGCCCGTTCTCGTTTGTGGCCTCGGCCAACGCTGCGCTGTACGAGCGGGCGCGGCCGGTGTTTGCTGATATCGATCCGGTCACGCTCAATCTCGATCCGGGCGCGGCTGAGGCTGCGATTACCGAGCGCACACGCGCGATCTTGCCGGTGCACATCTTCGGCTACCCGGCCGACATGGTTGCCTTCGAGCGGATCGCCGAGCGTCACGGGCTGGGGATCGTGGAGGATGCGTGTGAGGCCTTGGGGGCCTCACACGAGGATTGCGTGCCGGTGGGGGGAAGGGGGCATCCCGCCGTATTCGGGTTCTATGCGAACAAGCAGCTCACCACCGCGGAGGGCGGGATGGTGACACTGGGCTCAGAGGAGATGAAGGGGCGAC
>DASTPN010000022.1:0-10062 GCA_035719985.1 Solirubrobacteraceae bacterium
AGGCCTGCCGCTCCGCGCGCGTAACAGGTGGGTGGGTTCCCTTTCTCCTAGGGCCACGCGAGATGTTCAAGCGACGAGCACCTCTGCCTCGCGTCCGCCTACAGCCGACGCATCGCCGCCATCTTCCGCCGAGCCGGGCACACCCGTGCGCGCGGCCACGATCACCTCTGTGTCGCGTTGTGGGGTCTCGGTGATCGCGCGGCGCTTGACCGCCTCAGAAGCGCGGCGTGCCGGCGCCAACTCACGACGCAGGACCAGCTCGCGCAGGACCATCTCCATCTCAAACTGAGCGAAAGCGGCGCCGAGACAGCGGCGCACCCCGCCGCCGAAGGGAATCCAGGTGTAGGTGCCCGGCGCTTTGCCGCCCTCGGCTTCCAGGAAGCGCTCGGGCATGAACTCGTCTGGGCGCTCGTAGATGTCGGAGCGGCGCTGCACGAGGTAGATCGAGGGCACGATCGAGACGCCCGCCGGCAGCATCCGCCCGCCGATCTCCATCGGCTCGACCAGTTTGCGCAGGACGATCGAGATCACCGGACGCAGGCGCAGCGTCTCCTGCACAACCGCCTTCAGATAAGGGGACTCACCACCGGCGGCGGCCTCCTCGCGCAGACGCACGAGCTTCTCCGGGTGCCGGCACAGGCGCTCGATCGCCCACGACAGCGCGTTGGCTGTCGTCTCATGACCTGCTACGAGCAACGTCATCAGCTCGTCGCGGACCTCAACGTCGCTCATCGGAGACCCGTCCTCGTGCGTAGCCTGCAGCAGCAGCGACATGATGTCCTCGCGCCCGGCCAGGTCGCCGGCGCCGCGACGCTCCGCGATCTCCTCGTAGATGGGAACGTCGACGGCGTCCATCTCACGGCGGAAGAGAGGGAAGTTCTGGAAGCGCTCAGAGCCGAGAACCCCGAGGATCGCGAAATTCCACGGACTCGTGGAGAGGTCAAGGAAATGGCGCAAACGCTCGCGCAGCAGCTCCATCCGCGGACCCTCGACGACGCCGAAGACGGCACGCAGAATGATCTCGAGCGTCAGTTCCTGCATGCGCGGACGAAGCGGATAGGTCTCCCCCAGCGGCCAGCGCTCGATCTCCTCGCCGGCGACTTCGGCCATCAGCTCGCCGTAGCGCTGCATACGCGTTCCGTGAAATGGCGGCAGCAGCAGCTTGCGCTGAGAGAGGTGGCGCTCGTCGTCGAGCAGCAGCACCGAGTTGTAACCGAGCACGGGCAGCAGGACGCGATTGGCCTCGCCGGCGTGCAGCAGGCGCGGGTCGCCGGTGAACACCTGCTTGATCGCGTCGGGGTCGGAGGTGAACACCCACGTCCCTTCGTTGGCGATCTTCAGCGTGAACATGTCGCCAAAGCGTGCCTGGCAAGTATCCATCAACCATTGCGCCTTACGCATCCAGATCGCGGTCTGCAGCGTCCGCGGCATCCGCGGCCCCGGAGGCAGTTGCATGGCGTCGTCTCGCATACCATTCGGTATCTTTTCAGATACCAGACGGGATGTCAAATCGGTCTTTCATCTACTTTTCTGGTCGGCACATGTGCCGACCGGCCGGACCGTACATGTGCGGTCCGGGGCCATGCCACATGTGGCATGGCCGTTTACCATCTCCCAAATGGCACAGCGGCTGGGAATCACGTGGCTGTTCAACACCGTCGCGCTGTTCGTCGCAACCTGGCTGCTCTCGGGCCTCAGCTACGGCGAAGATTGGTGGGCGCTCCTAATCGCGGCGCTCGTGTTCACGCTCGTCAATTTCGCGGTCAAGCCGGTGCTGGCGATCCTCTCGATCCCGTTCATCGTGGTGACGCTCGGCCTCTTCTATTTTCTGATCAACGTCCTGATGCTCTATCTGACGAGCTGGATCGTCCCCCAATTCACGATCGCGACGTTCTGGTGGGGCGTGCTGGCCGCGATCATCGTCAGCGCCATCAACGGACTGCTGCACGCCGCGTTTGGCAACCCGCGCGAGCAATCAGTTCGCGCACGAACAACATCGTGAGCCACGCCCGGCAAGCACGCCCGGCAAGGGTTCCGCGTGCGATTCGAACTCGGCTCGCTGTTGCGAGGCACGCAGACGCGCCGCTACCACCCGCCAGAGGCAACCATGCCGGGGCCGGCTTCGGCACGCACGTCGCGGGCTGAGAGCTTCTCGCCACACGCCGTGCAGATGCGACGATCGCCGAGCTCTCCCTCGCAATCCTTGTGCCGAATCACGATCGGCGGGCCATTTGGGGCCGCGTAGCGGTCGCCCCAGCGCAGCAGCTCGATGATGATCGGCCACAGATCGAGTCCCTTGTCGGTGAGCCGGTATTCGTGGCGCAACGGTCGCTCGCTGTAGGGCACCTTCTCAAGGATCCCCTCGCCCACCAGACGCTCCAAGCGCGCCGAGAGCACGTTACGGGCAATCCCAAGTTTGCGCTGCATCGCATCGAAGCGGCGGACGCGCAGGAACACCTCGCGCAGGACGAGCAGCGTCCAGCGCTCGCCCACCAGCTCGAGCGTTCGCGCGATCGAGCAGTTCTGCTGGCTGTAGTCGGCCTTCAACATCTCCGCGCCACGATACCAAGGGTAAGTTGCATCACAAAACCTAATCGTCTACAGTGAGTCCCTTCATGCAACCGAGTTCGGTCGTTGCCGCTACAGGAGCGCTTACCGGACGCCACCAAGGGAGCCGACGATGGAGCGCAGATGGCAGGTTTTGGCAGTCGTCGTCGTGGGAGTCTTCATGGCCGGGCTGGACGTCTTCATCGTCAACATCGCCTTTCCCCAGATCCACACCGACTTCCCGCACACGAGCTTGGCTGGGCTGTCGTGGATTCTCAGCTCCTACACGATCGTCTTCGCCGCTTTCCTGATCGCCGCAGGTCGCTGGTCTGACGCTTTTGGGCGCAAGCGCGCGTTCCTCGGCGGCGTCGCTCTGTTCGTGGTCGCCTCGGCAGCTTGTGCGGCGGCGCCGTCGATCCCGTTCCTGGTCGGCGCCCGCGCTGTTCAGGGCTTTGGCGCCGCGCTGCTGTTGCCTGCTTCGCTCGGGCTACTGCTGCCCGAGTTTCCGCCCGAGAAGCGCCACATCGCGATCGGCGCCTGGGCCGCGGTCGGAGGGATCGCCGCCGCGGCCGGACCGCCGCTCGGAGGGCTGCTGGTCGAAGTCGGCTGGCGCTGGGTGTTCATCGTCAACGTCCCTGTCGGCATCGCCGGCCTGATCTTTGGCGCAAGGGTGCTGCGCGAGATTCGCCATCCCGACAGCGAGCCGGCCGACGTGCTCGGCGCGCTGCTACTGACCGCGGGAGTGGGTGCGCTGACGGTGGCAATCGTGCAGGGTGAAAGTTGGGGCTGGTCCAGCGCGCGCGTCGTTGGCCTACTGATGGCGGCAGTCGTACTGCTGGCCGGCGTCGGTCGACGCATCGCCACTCACCCGGCGCCGATCGTCGACCCGGCGCTGCTAAGGGTGCGCGCCTTCAGCGCCGCCACACTCGGCTCGCTGCTGTTCTTCATCGGCTTCGCCGCGATGCTGCTGGCAAGCGTCCTGTTCTTGACGGGTATCTGGCACGAGCCGATCATCACCGCTGGCCTGATGATCGCGCCCGGCCCAGCAATGGCGGCGATCACCGCGATCCCGGGCGCGCGCCTTGGCGGACGCTTTGGCGCCAGCAGGGTCGGCGCGATCGGCACCGTCCTGTTCGCGCTCGGGGGAGTCGTCTGGATCACTCAGCTCGGCGATCAGCCCAACTACCCCGACGACTATCTCCCTGGAATGCTGATCGGCGGCCTCGGCGTCGGCTTGGTGATCCCGTCCTTGACGGCTGTCGTAGCCGCCACACTGCCACCGCAGCGATTGGCCACCGGCATCGCTGTGCAGACGACCGGCCG
The DNA here is from genome assembly GCA_035719985.1 of Solirubrobacteraceae bacterium. Classification (GTDB taxonomy): domain Bacteria; phylum Actinomycetota; class Thermoleophilia; order Solirubrobacterales; family Solirubrobacteraceae; genus Palsa-744. The sequence continues at coordinate 3,871 of DASTPN010000022.1, forward strand.
CCAGCTCGGCTCTGCGCTCGGCTTCGCGATCCTAATCGCGGTGCTCGGCACGCCCCACAACGCCGCTGACTTCCGCGACGCATGGGCCTTCATGCTGGTCGCAAGTCTGCTGGCGGGCGTGTCGCTGGCCGCGGCCGGCTCACGGGACGTCGCTCGAGCGCCCGAGCCAGTTCGAGCGCTGTCCGTCGATATGGGTAGTCCGTAAGCGCGTAACTCATCGCAGCTCGCCGACTTCGCCACACGCCGCGCGGTTCTACAGATCGAGCCGCGCCTGGTCCGCCCTCGGCGCCCAAGAGCCCTCGTGCTTGAGCAGCCACACCTTGCGCTCCAGGCCGCCGCCATAGCCGGTGAGGCTACCGTCGGCGCCGATCACGCGATGACAGGGAACCACGATCGCTACCGGGTTGCGACCGTTGGCCAGGCCGACCGCGCGCGAGGCTTTTGGATTGCCGACCCAGCGGGCCAGCTCGCCGTAGCTGATGGTCTCGCCATAGGGAATCTCCTGTAGAGAGGCCCACACGCGACGCTGGAACTCTGTCCCTCGCAGCTCGATCGGCAACTCGAAAGCGGTCAACTCGCCGGCGAAGTACGCCTGCAACTGCGCAACGAACGGCGCCAAGGCTGCATCGTTGCGCTCGATCGCGGGTGAGAGCACTGGGGCGTGGCGCTGATCATGCATATGAACGCCGGTCAGCACCTCGCCCTTGACCGTGAGCGTGAGTGTGCCGATCGGGCTCTCCATTGTGCTCATGACAGCGGTGCTTTTAGCTGTAGCGATCATGATCATGCAGCCTCCTTTAGGCCTTGGGCTTCCGACGCGTCCACGGTGCGCGGAGGCCAGTGATTGATTGGGTGCTCGGATGCCGACCACAGGTACTGCACTGCATAAGCGCGCCACGGTCGCCACATTTGTGAGCGCGCTTCAAGCGCTCCCGGCGAAGCGGGAAGGCCAAGCGATTCAGCCGCCCGGCGTACGCCCAGGTCGCCTGCGGGGAAAGCGTCGGGGTCGCCGAGCGCACGCATCGCGATGACGGCAAGGGTCCACGGGCCGAAGCCGGGCAGGGCTCCCAGCAGCTCCAGCGCCTCATCGCGGTCGCAGCCCGGATCGAGCGACAACGAGCCGCCGCAAAGCGCGTCAACGAGCGCTTGCAAAGTGCGCCCTCGGCTCGCCGGCATCGCCAGACGCACCTCGCCGAGCGCTTCGGGCTCGGGAAACAGATGAGTCAACGAGCCGGCGTGATCTGCGATCGGCTCGCCACACTGCGAGACGATGCGAGTCGCATGGGTGCGTGCAGCGGCGGTAGAGACCTGCTGGCCAAGCACGGCACGTATCGCCATCTCCGCTCCATCCACACAGCGCGGAACCCGACGTCCTTCTGCCCCGTCCAGCAGTGGGCTCAGAGCAGGATCGGCGCGAAGGCGCTCGTCGATCGCAAGCGGATCGGCGTCTAGGTCGAGCAGCCAGCGGCAGCGCGCGATCGCGCTCGTCAGATCGCGCACCGCCGAGAGAGAGAGCCGGCAGGCGATATGGTCGGCGGCTGGCGTGAGCTCGACGATCGCTGGACCGCCCGGCAGTCGCATCGTGCGGCGATAAGTCTGACCACGGATCTCCTCGACACCAGGGATCGCGGTTGCCGCCAGATGCCCAAACAAGTTCTCGGGATTCAGCGGCCGGCGAAACGGTAGTCGCAGGCCCAAAGTGCCCGTGGCTCCGAGCTGTGAGCGCGCGGCGGCCGCTTTTCCTCGCTGTAGCGCTCCCGCCGCGCGCCGACGCAGCTCTGTCGGCGAGCAGGCAAAGACGGCACGAACCGTCTCGTTGAACTGTCGAACGCTCGAGAACCCGGCGGCGAAGGCGACTTCGGTCATCGTCAGATCGCTCGTCTCGATCAGAATCCGCGCCGTCTGCGCCCGCTGAGCGCGCGCGATCGCAAGCGGACCGGCCCCCACCTCGGCGAGCAGCATCCGCTGAAGCTGGCGCACGCTGTAGCCAAGCCGCTCGGCGAGTCCGCTTACTCCGTCGCGGTCGACGACGCCGTCGGCGATCATGCGCATCGCCCTGGCCGCCACGTCGGCGCGACCATCCCACTCGGGCGATCCCGGCGAAGCATCCGGCCGGCAGCGCTTGCACGCGCGAAAGCCGGCTTGTTGGGCCGCCGCGGCCGAGGGGTAGAAGCGCATGTTCTCACGCTTGGGCGTGACCGCTGGACAGCTCGGACGGCAATAGATCCCCGTTGAGGTGACCGCACCGAAGAACCAGCCGTCAAAGCGCGGATCGCGCGAGAGGGCCGCCTGATAACAACGCTCGAAATCCTCGATCACGCCAGCAGTGTTACGCACACATCGGCCAATGTCTGGCGGAAATGCGACACGACCGTCAGCGCCAGTGGCATCCACAAATCGGACACGCGTTGTACGTGTATCCAAGCCACCCACGGGCAACCTTCCTATGGTGTCGGCGATGCACGTAGAACTTCTTTGGTGGGATGGCTGCCCGTCGCAGCCGCGGGCACTGAGTGACTTGCGCGCAGCGATGGCCGAGCTGGGCCTCGATCCAGATACGGTCGAGGTGCACCAGATCGAGACCGACAGCGAAGCCCGACGGGAGGGCTTCATCGGCTCGCCAACGATCAGGATCGACGGCATCGACGTAAGTCCGACCGAGGGCGAGCCGTACGGCCTGAACTGCCGCGTCTACCATCGCCGTGACGGCCGCATCTCCCCTACCCCCGACCCGGCCGACCTGCGCGATGCGCTCAGCGCGGCGATCAAGACACGACCCTGAGGAGCTAGATGCCAGCGATTGGAGAGCCTGCCCCGACGTTCTCACTGCCCGACACCGACGGCGTCGAGCGCCAGCCTGGCGGCGCGCCGGCGACGGTCGTGATCTTCACCTGCAACCACTGCCCGTATGCGCTGGCATGGCACGAGCGAACCGTAGACATCGCGCGCGACTATGCGTCCCGTGGCGTGCGTGTGCTCGCGATCAACCCCAACGACTCTGAGCGCTATCCCCGCGATTCGCCGGAGGCGATGCGCGAGCGCGTCCAGGCGGGCGAGTTCGACGGAGTGCCATACCTGCACGACGAGTCCCAGGATGTCGCTCACGCCTATGACGCCAAGACCACACCGGATGTGTTCGTGCTCGACGCGGACGCTGTCCTGCGCTACCGCGGCGCGCCGGACGGCGACTACGAAGACCCGAGTCAGAATGCGAGCTACCTGCGCGACGCGCTAGATGCCGTGCTCGCCGGCGATGCTCCGGCGCTCGCAGAGACAGAGCCGATCGGCTGCTCGATCAAGTGGAAGCCAGACGACTGAGAACGTCGTGGAAGATCGAGAGATGTCAGCGCCGCTCGGCGATCACGCGCGCGCCCTTGGACGGCACGAGTACGATCGCGCGGCGGCTCGTGCGCTCCGGGCGCTGCACGGCCGGGCGAAACCGTAGCGCGCCGACCAGCTCCTCCAGCACGATTTTCGCCTCAAACTGGGCGAACGCGGCACCGATGCAACGGCGCACCGAGCCGCCGAATGGGAACCATGCGCCCGCGGGAGGGCGCGCGTCCAAGAAGCGAGTTGGGTCAAACAGCCACGGCGACGGATAGACGTCGGCGCGACGGTGAACAAGCAGCGTCACCGGCAGCACGTCCACGCCCTTCGGCAAGTCATACCCGGCGATCCGCAGCGGCTCGCGCAGGCGCCGCACGACGCCGCCGGTCGGCGGATGCAGACGCAGCGACTCCGTGACGACGGCCTCGGTGAACGCACCGCCCTCCTCGACTAGCCGATCCTGACTGGCCTGGTCGCGGGCGAGATCGTGTATCGCCCACGACAGCAGCGTCGCCGTCGTCTCGTGGCCCGCCATCAGCAGCGTCATCAGTTCGTCGCGAAGCTCACGGTCGCTCAGGTGCTCACCGTTCTCGTCGACGGCTTGGATCAGCATCGAGAGGATGTCCTCGCGCTCGTCCAAGTCGCCCAGCGAACGACGGCGCTCGATCTCGGCTTGGATCTCATGATCGACACGCTCGCGCTGACGGCGAAAAGCCGGCACCAGCTCCAGGCGCTCCGCGCCGACGAGAAAGAAGAACGCGACCCGTCGCAGGTCGGTCAGCCAAGCGATCATGTCGCGCAGCGCTGTGCCCAGCCGAGCCACGCGCTCCTCCTCGTGGACACCGAAGACGCAGCTCATAATCACTGAGAACGTCAACTCTTGCATCAGCGGAGCCGCCGCAACGGCCTCCCCCAGCGACCAGCAGGCGATCTGCTCGACCGTGGCAGCGCGGATCGTCTGCTCATAGGCGCGCATTCGCTCACCGTGAAACGGCGGCAACACCAACCGGCGCCTGTGCAGGTGCTCCTCGCCGTCGAGCAGCAGCAGGTTGCGCGTGCCGATCGCCGGACTCAGCGTCTGGTTGGCCTCGCCCGAGTTGACCTGCTCAGGCCCGTATGAGAAGAGTTCGCGAACCGCATCGGGATGGGCGATCGCCACCCACTCCTGGCCGAGCAGACGCAACCTGAAGATATCGCCGCAGCGACGATATGCAGCGGCGAAGTAGATCTCCGGAGCGACGGTGAAGCGAAGCGTGTCGAGCAGCAACGATCCCTGCGCCAACGGAGGCTGGTCGAGCCCTCGTACCGGCGCGGACGCCGACTTTTGGACGGGGTGGGGTGCGAGCTCTGTGCTCATGACTGCCTCCGTTCTTTGCCTACAAGCGATCTGTGCCCGGCGGCAGCGGCAATCCCTCGGCTCGTCAATCCCTCAACTCGATGTTCGCACACACGCGACGCTTGCGCCACCTATATCTAGGCCACCTCTGCCATCCGCCGCTTGCGCTCCGAGCGACGTGAGAGCAGCGCTCCCCAGTCCGCGTCGTCCATCTGCGAGGGCTCGGTTTCGATCAAGAATTCTCGCAGCACTGTCGCCAGCGCCTCAGGCTCTTCTAGGTGCGGGAAGTGCGCCGCGCGCGGGATTGTGCGAAAGCGCGAGTGCGCCACCGCTTCGTGAGCGCGAAGGCCGTGCTCGAGCGGGATCGTGTTATCGCGCTCGCCCCAGACGATCATCGTCGGCATCAACTCGAGCAGATACAGGCGATCGGTGGCACTGACGCGCTGGCCGCGCACGTCGATCACAGAGCGCAATGTGTGCAGGAATGCCTCGCGCGCCTGCGGTCGCTCCAGTGGACGTAGAGCCCGGGCAACCGCCTGCACGTAGGTGCCGTGACGTACCCCGCGAGCGCGCAGACGCCCGCCCGCGTCATACAGCGCCCCGAGCAGGCGCGGATGCGCGGCAAGCGAGAGCGCCGCCGATACGCCCGGCAGCGCGGCTGTGCGAAGCATCGGGCTAACCTCGTGTCCGAGACCGCCGCTTGAGATCAGAACAAGACGCTCTACTCGAGCCGGGAACTGGTAGAAGAACTGCATAGCCACGCCGCCTCCGAGCGAGTGCCCGACGATACTCGCTCGCTCGACCCCCAATGCAGTGAGCAGGTCACGGATGCTGGCGGCGTGGGCTCCCAATGAGTAGTCGCCACGCGGCGCGGCCGAGTCGCCGTGACCGATCAGGTCCGGCGCGATGACGGTGTGGTCGGTGGCGAGCTGGCGCGCCACCGATTGCCAGTGGCTCGAGGAGTTGAGCATCCCGTGGATGAGCACGACGGCCGGCCCTTCGCCCGCGATGCGGTAGACGGCGCGACGCCCGTGCAGCTCGATCTGCCACTCGTCGAACTCAGGCACCGGGGCAACACTAGCAATGGCACTGGACCGGCGCCGCACAGCGCGGCGCCGGTCCAAGTATCTATTTCAACGTCATGTTCGGCTCACCGGCTCCGTTGAGCCCTTCGCCTGAGATGGTGCAGGTCCCGCCCTTGGGCGTGCCCGCGTTGTATGCCTGCGTTGCGCAGTTGCGCAGCGCCAACTGTGCCCAGTAGTTGGGGTGCAGGTCTTCCTGTAGTTCATATGGCGGGAACAGCGCGGTCACCGTGCGGATCTGATTGATCCACTCAGTCTTGTTGACTGCGCCTGTTCCTTTCCAAGAGGTCAGGCCCTCTTCCTCGAGCAGACCCACGCCTTTTTCGCACAGGCGCCTGCCGTTGAAGGCGGATGAGATGTTCATCGTCTTCAGGTTTGAGAGTTTTGCTTCTTCTGCGCCTTTGAAGACCGCCCCGTCGATAGTGGGCAGCATTTTCGCATTGGCTT
>DASTPN010000023.1:0-3886 GCA_035719985.1 Solirubrobacteraceae bacterium
AAGTGGGCGCACGACGATATTTGGCTGGTTGACGAGTAGCGCAGCCGCTCGAACTTCCGTGTCTCACCCTCGCGAGTCTTGCCGCGAGGACCGTCGGCACCCCTCTACCGGTGGCCTCTAGGCGGGTCTCGGATGGATCGCGCGGTGCGCTCTGAGAAGCTAGCCAGCGAGCCGCTCGCGGTCAACCGCGTTCGCTCAGAACGTTCGCTAGAAGCGGGCTTTTTTATCGCTGTTACTTCTTGTGAAGAAATGGACAAGCTACGGACGGGGTTTTGTACGTTGCGCTTCTCGCAACGCTCGGACGCCCGCTCTGTCTCGCCCGCTCGAAGCGCTCGACTCAGCCGCCGCTCGGCAGCGGGCCGTGCTCTGCCTCGAACTCCCGCTTGACCGTCGCAAAGACATCAAGCGCCCGGTCGAGCGTGGCATGGTCGTGGGTTGCCATCACGCTCGTGCGTAGCAGCGCGCCGCCCGGCGGGACCGCCGGGTGCAGCGCGCAGTTGGTGAAGACGCCTCCGTCGTAGAGCGCTCGCCAAAGCAGAGCAGCCTTCCAGTCATCGCCGACCAGTACCGGAACGATCGGCGTGACGATGCTCTCACTCGGCGCATCCGCCGCGGGACCGGTACGGACCGGCTCGCCGGCAAGAGTGCGGTAGCCGAGCGAGCGCAGCCCCTTGCCGAGGTAGCGCGCGTTATCGAGTGCCGCGGCCAGCAGCGGCGGCCCCTCGGGCGAGCGGATGATGCGCAGCGCGGCCAGCGCGGCCCCGAGCGCGGCGGGTACAGCGGAGGCCGTGAACAGGAAGGCGCGACTTGAGATCCGCAGATAGTCGATCACCTCAGCCGAGCCGGCGACGAAACCGCCGCAAGCGGCAAGCGACTTGGAGAAGGTCCCCATGCGCAGATCCACGCGCTCCTCGACGTCTAGCAACTCGCTGGCGCCGGCGCCGCGCGCTCCGAGCACGCCGGCGCCGTGGGCCTCGTCGACCATCAGGCGCGCGCCGTAGCGCTCGCACAGCTCGACGATGTCAACCAGCGGCGCCACGTCGCCCTCCATCGAGAAGACGCCGTCGACTACGACCAGCACCCCGCCGCCGTCGCCCTCGGCGCGCTGCAGCGCGCGCTCGAGCTTGTCCAGACGGTTATGCCGAAACGGCCGCATCTTCGCTTTGGAGAGCAGCACGCCGTCGAGGATCGAAGCATGATCGGCGGAGTCCACGATCACCGTGTCTTTGGTGTCCAGCAGCGTCCCGAGCGAACCGACGTTGGCCTGATGGCCGGTCGTGAACACGAGCGCATCGTCGGTCCCCATCCAGTCGGCCAGCTCGCGCTCAAGTTCCAGATGCAGCGGCGTGGTGCCGTTCATGAGACGAGAGCCGGTCAGCCCCGTGCCGTAGCGGGCAAGCGCGTCCTGGGCGCCCTTCATCACGCGCTCGTCGCCGGTCAGCCCGAGGTAGTTGTTGGAGGCGAGCATGATCCGCGCCATCCCTTCCATCTCCACTACCGGCATCGCCGGTGACTCCACCGTACGGAAGTAGGGCATCAGGTCGGCTTCCCGCGCGGCGCGCAGAACCTGCTCGCGCTCGTGGCCGCGTACCTTGGCGAATACGTCTGTCGATGTCGGCATATAGGGTCCTAGGCGATGGCTGTCGAGGTCAGAGCAGTCTCGGGTCGCCGGGAGCTGAAAGAGTTCATTGATGTCCCGTTCAGGCTGAACTCTAACCACCCCCTGTGGGTGCCCTCGCTGAAGATCGAGCGACGGGCGTTCCTGAATAGGAAAATGAACGCCTTCTTTAGCCACGGCGAAGCTGAGTACTTCCTGGCATGGCGCGATGGCCGTCCCGTTGGGCGGATTAGCGCCCAGGTCAATCACGCCTTCAACGACTACCAAAAGAAGAGTTGGGGCTGGTTTGGCTTCCTCGAGTTCCCCGACGACCAAGAGGTGCTCGAAGCTTTGCTCACGTCCGCCGAGAGATGGCTTGCAGAGCGCAAAATGGAGCAGATGGTCGGCCCGGCCAGCTTCGCGATGAACGACGAGTGCGGCGTCCTGATCGAGGGCTATGACCTGCGGCCGATGATCCAGCAGCCCTGGAACCCGCCGTACTACAACGAGCGTCTCGAAGCGGCCGGCATGGCAAAGGCGATGGACCTGTTGATGTGGAACCTGGAGGTCGTCAACCGCGACAAGGTGCTGCCGGTCGTGTGGGAGCTGGCCGACAAGGTGCAGTCGGAGCACGGGATCCGCGTACGCCCGATGCGACGCCGCCAGCTGCGCAAGGACATGGACGCCTTCGCGGAGGTCTACAACTCCGCATGGTCGAAAAACTGGGACTTCGTCCCCTACTCCAAGAAGGATCTAGACGCCTTCGCGCAGGAGTTGCAACTGGCATTCGACAAGCACTGGTTCATGATCGCCGAGCGCGAAGACACGGGCGAGGTCGTGGGCATGGCGATGACGATCACTGACCTCAATCAGGTGCTTGAAAAGATGAAAGGCCGCGTGTTCCCGTTCGGGTGGTGGCACTTCCTGCGCAAGGGTCGGATCATGGATCGCGTACGCGTCGGCTTCCTCGGCGTCAAGCCCGAGTACCAGCACACGGGCGTGGCGGCCAAGCTCTATCAGGAGCACTTCGATGCGGCCGAAGCGCGCCCGCAGAAGGGCGGGGAGATGGGTTGGATCCTCGAGACCAACACGGCGATGAACCGCGGCATGGAAGCGATGGGTGGCAAGGTCGTCAAGCGCTATCGCATCTATGAACGGGCGCTGGCAGAGCAGTCCGGCTCTACGGTCTGACGCGCCCCGTAGACTCGGTGTAAGTGATCGAGAGAAGCGACTCAGAAGTTGTCGATGCGGTGCCGGTACTAGCTGAGGACTCTGCCGACGGATCGGCCAGCTACGGTCGTGAGATCGTGCCGCGTGGCGCCACGCCGATCGTGCAGACCGCGGCGGTCGCCGCCGGCAGCTTCGTGGCGGGTGCTGCGGTGCTTGGCCTGGTGCATCGCCGCCAGACCCGGCGCGTGGCCCTGGCGGCTGCCAGGCCGCGCCGGCGGATAGCCCGGGCCGGTGCACGCGCCAAGCAGGTGGGCGGGATCGCCGAGATTGTCGCTAGCCGATCGCTGTTGGTCGATGTGCACGTGTTGGGCTCACCAACGGCGAGAGGTCGTTGAGCCTCACGCGCGCCCCTGAGGCGCGCGGGCTGCGCGCGGCCCGCGAGCGAACGGTCCCTCGGCGGGGTGGGGACTCGGCTCTGCGCGTGGAGGTCACACCGGCTGCGCCGTACCGTCTGCCGTTGCACGGCGGAGTCGATGGTGTGTTGAAGTGCAAAGGGGGGGTGTTGGAACGACTCCTGCACCACGACGGGGAGCCGGTGCGTGTGCGCGTGACGCAGACCGCGCGCGATCGGGTGCTGCTTGGTGCGCTGTCCGCGTCGGAGGCGGCCGCCTCCTATGGAATCGAGCGGATGCGCTTCGGGCTAGGCCTCGACGACGATCTCGCCGGCTTCTATCGTGAGTTCGAGCGCGACCCGCTGATCGGCCGCTCGATCAAGCGACGTCCCTGGCTGCGCACGATGCGCCGTCCCGAGCCGTTTGAGGCGCTGGCCTGGGCGATCTGCGAGCAGCTGATCGAGTTCGAGCGCGCCGCCGCGATCCAAAGACGGATCGTCGCGCGACTGGGTCCGCGCTGGGCCGGCGATGGCCGCGAGAAACCGCTTCGAGATGTTCCGTCTCCACGAACGATCGCGGACACAGCCCCGGCGCTGCTGGAGTCCTTCGACCTGTCCGGTTCGCGCGCGCGCTTGCTCGTCAGGGTGGCGCGCGAGGTTGCGAGCGGCCGGCTGGACCTCCACGATGGCGAGCACGAGCGTGGGTGGCGGCGGTTGCGAGCTATTTC
>DASTPN010000024.1:0-3782 GCA_035719985.1 Solirubrobacteraceae bacterium
TCCCACCCGCCCGGTGGCGACCCCTCGGCAAGTGCCGTCGCGCGGCGTGCTTACTCGCTGAAGGACCTAAGGCAGCGGTTCGCCGAGCAGCTGCGAGACCACCCAGCGTCGCCCCACCGATTCGAGCGCTATGTAGCTCGCCCGCATCGCCCTGGAGCCGACCATCGCGTTGGCACGGTGACCGCTGACGCGCACGGCCAGAATCTGCACCGGCGCTACCAATTCGGCGTGCGCGTGCGTGAACAGACGTGTCATCACGACCTTGCAAGTGCTACCGCGCATATAAACCGGGCCGGCTGCGCCGCCATAGGTTCCGACTACGGTCCGCGCGAGCGACGGTGCCAGCATGGCGCAGGCCGCCGCTCCATCCTGCTGAACTGCGGCACTGTAGAACTTGCTCACAACCGTCGCTATCTCGCGGCGCACCGACGGCGAAGGCGGTCGTCCCTGGCCGAGAACCTGGGCGTCGTCGGCATCAGGGTAGCGGTAGCTCTCGCGGGTCGGACCGTCAGCATCGCCATCGTCGAAGATGGTTTTTGGCGCGCCAGGTGCTGTTTTGACGTCGATGTCCCCGTTGCCGTCGTAGTCGTGCGGGTTGTCCACGTCACCGTCGCCCCGCACCCCCTGTCCCGGCGGAATCGTCCGGGTCGTGATGATCGTCGACGTTCCTTCGGCCACTTGGCCGCTGCCGCTGTGAGCAGCCGTTTCATGCCGGCGCACGGCGCCCTCGCCACAACCGGCGACCGCGCACAGGCAAGAGAGCGCAACAGCAATGGCGGCCGGCTTCATCGGGGTCGGCGACACGCGGCGCGGTCGATAGCCATGGCTGAATCGTCCCATGTAGACAGATTAAGTCAAAGGCCTTCCCCAATGCATGCCTACTGCCTTGCCTTGCTGTTTCTCACTCTTGATTCCTAGGCTCAAAAAATAAAGTACTGTTTGCTTTTGGTCCACCGTCGCGGCCGGAGTGGTTCTTGCGGCGGTGCTCCTTGTCCCGAATGAGGTGCTCAGGCATACATACCCTCTCAATTAGAAGCCTCATGGTCTGTCTTTCGAGCACACCCACGCGCTGGTACGTTCACAAAGAAATCCAACAGCTCAAGAGAGAGCCACGATGCCCATGAACTCCCATCTAAAGGGAAAGGGGAGCAAGGGTCAACTTCCGCGCGGACCGCACGGTCTGACTCCCGAGGAAGTGGAGGCCGACCAGCGCTCGCGACTGATCGACGCGATGGTCCAGTTAGTCGCCGATAAGGGCTATGCGGCCACTACCGTAGGCGACCTGATCGAGCACGCCGAAGTCTCGCGCAAGACTTTCTACACGCATTTCGACGACCGCCACGACCTGATGCTTGCGACTTTCGACGCGGTCGCCCCCGCCGCTTTGGATGAGGTTCGCGCGGCGGTCGAGATCAAGGGTGGGCCGACACGCCAACTGGAAGCACTGATGCGCGACCTCTGCCGCATCGGCCAGGCGCGACCCGGTGTGATCTCGCTGTCGGCGATCGAGATCGCGGCGCTTAATCCCGTCGGGCTGGAGCGTCGCGATCAGTTGATGAGCGACTACGGCGACCTGCTCGAGGAGTGCCTGCAGGCAAACGACAAGGAGCACGATCTGCCGCCCTCGCTGACACGGGCGCTAGCGGGCAGCGCCTACCGCACGATCGACGCGCGACTACGCCGTCCCCAGCCCGACCTGAGAGCGCTCGGGCCGCAGCTGGCGCGCTGGGCACGCAGTTATGACCCGATCCCCGAGGGCTTCGTGCCCGAGGCGCCGCCTCGGTCACGCTGGCCGGGCAGCGCTGACGGGCTGGCCGGGGGGCGCGCACCCGGGACGTTGACACTCGCACCCAGCGGCTACCGCGCGCCGGTCGCGCGGCAGACCAAGAGCTTCGTCCACCACGTCAACCGCGAACGGATCCTTGACGCCGTAGCGCAACTGGTCAGCGAGATGGGCTACGTGCCGCTCACAGCCCAGGCGATCGCCGAGCGTGCGGATGTCTCCGAACGTGCCTTCCTGGCTCATTTCAGGAGCAAGGATGACGCCTTCGTCGCGGCGGTCGAGGTGGGACACATGAAGGCGATGGCGATCGTCTCTCGCGCGCGTGAACAGGCCAGCGACTGGCGCAGCGGAGTGCGCGACGCCGTCTACGCACTGATCGAGTTCCTGGCCTCAGAGCCCTACTTCACCCGGCTTGCCTTCGTCGACGCGCCGCTGGCCGGGCCGCAGATGGCAGAGCGCATGCACGAGCATGTGACCAGCTACACGCGGCTTCTGCTCGACGACGCACCGCAGCGCCGACGCCCGTCCGCGGTCGCACCCGAAGCGGCGGTACACGGCCTGTTCGAGCTGGCCTTCCATTACACGGTTCAGCACCGCGCCACCGAACTGCTGAACGTCACCCGCGAGGCCGCGTATCTGGTGCTAGCCCCGTTTGTCGGTGTCAGCGAGGCGGCCGAGGCGGCCGCTTGATCTAGGTGCCGCTCGGGAAGGGGAAATCCCTTCTCGGCTGATCTTTGCGGCATCCACCCAAAAGATCAGGCCGGGCCGCCCCAGCCATAAGCGGCGACCCGACCCGTGTACTTCGCCCATTCGAGTCCCTGTTGGTTGGCAGGAGCCTCATCGGGATTCATATCACGGCTCATGTCCCACGACAAATCCCGATGCTCAGGATCTGCCGATCAGCGGCACACAAGCAAGTTTCGTCGTGTTCGAACCCCCGGGCTTGCCCTATGCGCCGGAGCTAAGGGCGCCCAGGCCAAGTAGGAGACAAATTGCGCGAACTGAATTGGAACAGACGTTCAAGCCACCGGGCACAGGCCGCCGTCGAGGTTGACGCCCACCCCGGTGACGTAGGAAGCGCGCGGCGAGAGCAGGAACGCCGCCAGCGAGGCGTACTCCTCGGCGCGGCCCACGCGGCCGAGCGGGATGCCCGCGGAGGAGACCATCCGCTCGTAGTACTCCTGTGGGCTGATTCCCGCCGCTTCGGCGCGGCGCTCGAGCTGCAGGCTTTCTACGACGCCGATCAAGATCGCGTTGACGCGGATCTGCTCGGGCGCAAGCTCACGCGAGAGCGCCTTGGTCAGCGCCAGGCCGGCGGCGCGCGAGACCGAAGTGGGCGTCGTCAGCGCGTCGGGCGCCTTGCCGGAGATAGCGAGCGTGTTCAGGACAGCCCCACCACCGGCGCTTCGAATCAGCGGCAAGGCCAGGCGAGTGAGGCGGGCAGCCCCCATCAGCTTCAAGGCGAGGTCGTCTTCCCATATCTGATCGGTGTGCTCGTCGAAGCGGCCGGCTGAGAGGGCGCCCGCGTTGTTTACAAGGCCGTCCAGGCGACCCCAGGTGTCCTCGATCGTGTCGATGAGCCGCTGCACGTGCTCGGGCACCGTTACGTCGCCTGCGAGCGCGATCGCCTCTCCTCCTTGCTCGCGCAGGCTCGCGGCTGCCGCGCCGAGGCGCTCGGCATCGCGGGCAAAGATCGCCACGCGCGCGCCTTCGGCGACTAGCAGCTCGGCCAAGGCGTATCCGAGGCCGGCCGAGCCGCCGGTGATGGCGAATGCCTTGTTGTCGAGTTCGAGGTCCATCGGTGCTCAGCAGGTCCTACAGCTCACAATTGAATCGCTTGTGCATCACGCCGGCCGTCCGGCTTCTTCTACTACAAGGTACTTCGTTGAGGATGGTGAGCTAGCAGCGGTTGCGCTAGTCGTGAAGCAGCAGGGGCGAGCTCTTGTCTAGCGCTCTGTCGTGCCTCGCCATATCGATCGCCACGTGAAAGGTCCCGGCG
>DASTPN010000025.1:0-10581 GCA_035719985.1 Solirubrobacteraceae bacterium
CCTCCAGTCATCTCAAGGCAGACTGCAACCGTAGTGGCAGGATGACAATCAGGAAAACACCCCGTTACGGGAGTACGTTGTCATTCTGTGCGAGTGATCTTATCGCCGTCACGCAGCAGGCGTCGAAGACCCGCCGGATTCCCGGATCGCCATGTGATAAGGCAGCGCGAGCAGGAGGAAGCGTGTGACCGGCCCGCCGAGGAATGAGTCCAGCGGACATTTGTCGACCTCCTTTAGACGGGGTGGCCCGGCTCGGTGCGGGACCGGTCGCAGCCCCAAAGGGGATGCGACAATGGCCGGGCAAGGCGGCCCCTCTATGGGCTCGAAGGGACACCAGTCGCCGACCCGTAGGCGACCGGCAACCCATTCGAAACTCTCCCCAAACTCTCCCCACCGGAGCGACTTCGGAGAGCCGCTAAGGGCATCTGAGAGCACCGGAGAGCACACAAGAACACCCGACACCGCATATCTACACGCACTGCAAAGCCGTCTACACCGGTTCGATTCCGGTCGTCGCCTTGAGAAAGTCCTAGCTGTTGACCGTTCAGTCGCGGAGCGAGTGGTGCTTGTGACGTGCCAATCTGCGCGTGTGCCAGACATCCCGCCCGTGGCCACGCCGCGTGAGAAGCAGTTGACGCTGCTCGCAGCCGTGCTTGGCACGAGTGTGGTGTTCCTCGACGCGACTGTGACGAGTGTCGCTTTGCCGGCAATTCGAGGTGACCTTGGTGGTGGTCTGGCGGGCCAGCAGTGGGTGACAAACGCGTACTTGCTGACCCTCGGATCGCTGCTGTTGATTGGCGGCTCGCTTGGAGATGTATTCGGTCAGAAGCGCGTGTTCTTGGTTGGCGTTGCCGGGTTCGGTCTCACTTCGGCTCTCTGCGCGGTCGCATCGTCAATCCCCGAGCTGTGCGTGTTTCGGTCGATGCAGGGGATGTGCGCGGCGCTGGTGACGCCTACCGCATTGGCGGTAATCATCCACGTGTTTCCCGAAGACGAGAGGGCCAAGGCAATTGGGACATGGACCGCACTGAGCTCGATCGTCGGGGTTATCGGACCGTTCATCGGGGGAGTGTTGATCGCTGCCGGTTCGTGGCGCCTGATCTTTGTGCTCAATGCGCCGCTCGTACTCGTGACCGTGACGCTGATTGCTCGTGGCGTGCCTGGGAGTGAGGGTGCGGGCACGGGCGGGCGTCTGGACTTCCTCGGGGCCTTCTTGGCGGCGGTCGCGCTCTCGGGTTCGGTGTTCGCTGTGACCGAGGAGCCGGCGCGCGGATGGAGCATCCTGGTGATCATCTCGCTCGCGGTAGGGATTCTGGGAGCGATGGCGTTTATTGCACACGAGGCGCGAGCTCGGGCGCCGATGCTCCCGTTGAGCCTGTTTCGCGAGCGCAACTTCACAATCGGGAACGTGGCGACATTGACTGCCTACCTTGGGCTAGGGGGTGTGATCTTTCTGCTGCCTGTGTTTCTGCAGGAGGTCAGTGGCTACAGCCCCGTTCAGGCAGGGCTTGCGCTTCTGCCGGTCACCTCGCTGATGATTGTGCTCTCCCGCCGCTTCGGCGCGCTCGCCGACCGCATCGGGTCGCGGGTGTTGATAAGTCTCGGAGCGTTGGTTGCAGGATGCGGCCTTTTGCTCTTGGTGCGCGTCGATCAGCGCGCCGATTACGTTAGCGAGGTACTGCCGGCGCTGCTCGTGTTCGGGTTGGGGCTCGCCATGCTTGTCGCGCCGTTGACCGCCACGGTCCTTGGGGCGGTGGAGGAGGATCACGCGGGCGTCGCCGCCGCCGTGAATACGACGCTCTCACGCGTCGCGCAGCTCTTCGCGGTCGCTGTGCTGGGAGCCGTCGTCTCTGTTGCGTTTGCTAATCGCGTCGACGCAACGCTAGGACGGACCGTGCTCGGTCCCGGCAGTCGCGCGGCGATCAGCCTCGCCAAGCGACAACCTCTCGGCGCGGCGAGCTTGGTGGGAGTACGCCCCGGCCAGCGCTTTCTTCTGAGGGCGGCCTTCGACGACGCTGCGGTGCATGCTTTCCGCGTCGCGGACACGATCGCAGCCATCCTCGTCGTGGGCGGGGGTCTCATTGCGCTCGCCGGGATCCGCAATCCGCGCCGCTCTGTGGCCGCCGAGCTATGCCCAGCCGGGGCGCTCTGCGGAGCCAGCCAAGAACTCGTCAATGCTGGTACTTAGATGACGCTGCGAGCGTGCCATGAACCGGGTGTGGCGCTATCGCTCCGGACGAACTGCCTTTGGCCCGTCACATCGGGGCTCGATGACCTATTGCTCCGTCCTCCGTGCTGTTAGTAGCTCTGAGGTCCCTTACTTTCGTCGGGGACTAGGCGCGGGAAGTACTTCGCGGCGATCCCGAAGATGAAGTCGAGGAGCTGTTGAGGTGTCGGCGGCTTGTTGGAGTCGGTCAGCTCGGCGGGAACCGGCAGTCCGGATTGCTTAGCGTGTTCGAGGAATCCTGGACCAATGGCCTTGCCGAGATTGCTCAACACTTCGCCAAGTTCAACTTCGGTCAACTGCCACTCCGGCACGGGCTGCGGATGGAAGTTCGGCCAGGTGACTGGGTCGCGCGGAGTCGTGCGAGAGAGCCGATGCTCGAATGTGCGGGCGGCGGCGTCGCGATCGGTGAACGGGTCGCCCAGATCCCAGACCCTGCGCAGCGTGGAGAGCAGCGAGGTGTGGCGGTACTCGTCGTTGATCACGACGCCCGCGTCCACCCAAGGGGAGACGATGATCGCCGGGACGCGGTAGCCGGAGCGGTCGAACTTGAACTCACACTCCCCGGCTGGTGCGCTGGGGTCCGGCGGGGCCACGGGTCCCGGTGGGACGTGATCATAGGTGCCACCGGGCTCATCCCATCCGATGAAGAACGTGGTGTTGTAGGCGTTCGAGCCCTCGACGGAGTCTGCGGTCTTGATCGCCTCATAGATGCGGTTCAGGAAGTTCTCTCCGGCCAGGATCGAAGAGGGCGGATCAAACGCGAGGTTGACGTTCTCGCCGATCAGCGATCGTCCCTCCGCCGGGTGGTAGTCGCCGTGTCCGGCGATGAGATGCGGCTCGATCAAGCAGAAGTCCGGCAAGGTGCCGTTGGCCGCGTCGCGCTCGAACTCCGAGAACGGTACGAAGTGCGTCGCCAGGCGGTTCTTCAGGCGCGGCATGTGGATCCAACCGGTGAAGGAGACCCGGGCGGGCTCGAGCACGTACACCTTCCATGTGCGCCCATGGGCCTCCAGCCGGTCGAACAGCGTCTCAGCGGTGTTGTCCGTTGTCCACTTCATGGCCGGTTTGTTAGTCACGAAGCCCGAGGAGGTCCCGGCGGTCCAGAACGAGCGGTTCATGAACGTCTGCGAGGGCACCTCGGAGAACCAGTGGTCAAACACGCCGAAGGCCTTGGCGATCCCGTTTAGCACCGGCACCTGCTCGGGCGTGTAGCCGGTCATGATCTGCGCGTACTCCTCATAGGTGGGCTGACGGCCCACCTCGCCAGTGAACGTGCTGATGTAGTCGGTGACGAACCCTTCCATATTCGGCTCGGTACCCGGAGGCGCGACGTTCCACGGTGCGCTGACAGCCTCGCCGATCTTGAAGCGGTTGTGCTCGTCCAGGGTGTTGTACAGCTGGGTGTTGGTGTGAAAGTACTCCTCGCCCGAGTCCGGGTTCGGCGCGTCCATGTCTGTCGTGGTCCTATAGGGAACCCTCTTGCGCTCGGCCCCATGCTCGGCCCACTCCGGGATCGGGTTGCTCAAATCCTTGCCGATCACACCCTCGAAGTTCTTGCCGTCCTCCGGCCCGTACAGATGCCCAAGCAGGTTGTCCAAGGACCTATTCTCGAACAGCACGAGGACTACATGGTCCATCGCGTGGGAGCGGTCATGGCTCATCGGGCGCCTACCTTGGGCGGGTCGGCGGGTCGGGGAGTGAAATCAAGCCATCGCTCCAGCAAAAGGCGCCATCGTCAGCTTGTCGGCTTGTCGCTCTCGGCGATGCCCGGCGGGGCCACGTCTCCGCGCTCAATCGCCTGGGAGAGGCGCTGCTTGGCAGCGAGGCTGCCCTCGTCAAGAACCCCGGAGCCGGCCGCATAGCCAATCACGCCACCGCCCTTGCCGCGCAGGACGAACGCACAGCCGACCGCTATCAGGGCGCCTACGATCGGCCCCACCACGTAGACCCAGTAGCTCGTCCATTCGCCGCTTACCAGCGCCGGGCCGAACGAGCGGGCCGGGTTCATCGAGGTGCCGCTCACCGGTGCTGACCACAAGCCGGCCAGGGCGATGTAGCCACCAACGCCAAGTGCGGCGATCGCGCCGACGTTCTGCGCGGCGGACGCGGTCCCCAGGATGACGCTGACAAGCAATGCGCTGAGCACGATCTCCATCAAGAGCGCCTGCCAGTTTTCATAGCCCGGTCCGGGCAGCGTGGCGCCCAAATGCTGGATGTTGCCGAACACCGCGAGCAGGAACAGGCACGCCAGCGTAGCGCCGATGAGATGGATGATGATGTAGCCCGGCACCCGCTTCCAAGGGAAATCCCCGCGCAGGGCGAAGGCCAGCGAGACGGCGGGGTTCAGGTGCGCACCGGAGACCGCGCCCATGAACAGGATGATCGCCATCACCATGAGGCCCGGGGCGACAACCGCGGCGGCGAGGCTGATCTGGCCCTGGCCGTGGAGGATGCCGCCGCCGCCAGCAACTAGCACGAGCGCGAACGTGCCAAGCAGCTCAGAGAAGAGCCGGCGCCACTCAAGGCTCGGGTCGTCGAAATCGGCCCGTGAGCCGAACTCGAGCGCGATCAGGTGCCGGGTCCTCGGGCCCAGGAGTCCATAGCCGGGACCCTGCCCAGGAGGAACTACCTCGTCGGGTTTCACCGCAGCATCCGACATTGTCCTAACCCTATCGGTTGGGTGCAGCGAAGACCCGCAGCATCCTCGCTACCCCCCGATAGGCCAGTCCAAATTGCCGCTCTCAGCCCAGCTCGGCGAAGAGTACGCCCGGGGAACACAGCGCCACAGAAAGGTCGTAAATACGGAAGGTTTGAAGATCACGGACACACAGGACTTAGAAAGGTCTAATCTGCGGCATCGTATGTAGAGATCCGACCAACAGTAAGACTTCTGCGCGACAGACGGCCGACACAGCAGTTGCCTCCGTCGCATGACAGCCGCGATAGCCGATCCCGGAGTTAGAAGGAGCAACAATGACCGACAGCGCCAGAGAAAGGGTCGTTTCCATTGAGACGGCCAGAGAGCGCCTTGTAAGGCATCCCCTGTACGACCATCTCGACGGCAGCCACCACATACGGGTGTTTATGAAGCATCACGTATTTGCAGTATGGGACTTCTTCAGTCTCCTTAAGAGACTCCAGACAGAGGTCACGTGCGTGACAGTGCCGTGGAGGCCAAGAGGCCTAGGCGATCATGCGAGGTTCATCACCGAGATCGTCATAGCAGAGGAGTGCGACGAAGGTATCGGCGGCGGTCATCTGAGCCACTTTGAACTCTATCTTCTGGCGATGGACGAGATGGGAGCAGACAGACGGCCGATCAACGGGTTCATGTCGAGACTGTCAGCGGGGCAGGACGTGTTTGAGGCGCTCGCAAGTCCGGACATTCCAGCGACGGCCCAAGAGTTCGTGTCTCACACGTTGCAAGTGGCACTAGAGGGAGCCCCCCACGAAGTCGCGGCGTCCTTCTGTCACGGACGGGAGAATCTGCTGCCTGATGTATTGGGCGGAGCCCGTGACGGGATGAGCCAGGTGCTAGCGCAGGCACCCGTGTTCAAACATTACCTCGAACGACACATTACGCTGGATCATGACGAGCACGGACCTCTCGCGCTAAGACTTCTCGCAGCGCTGTGCGATGGCGAGGAGAAGCGTCTTGCGCAGGCGGATCGAGTGGCAGTAGAGGCGATCGAAGCCCGAGGTCGCCTATGGGATGGTGTGCTCGATGAGTTGCAGCGCACGTCCGCCTAAACGCGGACTGGAGTGGACGCGTTTCGTAGAGCCTGATCGCCGAAGCGCGTCCGCTTCGCCAGTACCTCTAGACTCCGGGTAAGCTCCCGACTGTGCCTCCTGAACTCATCCTTCATGTCTTGCCGCCGTCGCATCCGTGCATGACGGCCACGGCCGCCCTGCGCCTGAAGGGACTTGAGTACGAGCGCGTCGAGTTCATCCCCGGCCAACACATTGAGCCGATGCAGGAAATCTACGGCGAGGGTAACTACACCGTCCCGGGAATGCTCGTCGACGGGGAGCCTGTCCACGGCTCGCGGGCGATCCTCAACCGCTTGGAGCAGCTCGCGCCCGAGCCGGTCCTCTATCCCTCAGAGGAGGTGCGCGAGGCGGAGCGCTGGGGCGATGTGGAGTTCCAGGATCTCGGTCGACGTCTGCCGTGGGGGTCGCTCCATTTCCGTCCCGAGGCGATGGGCACATTCGCCGGCGGCTCGCCACTCGACGGCCCCGGCACCGACTTCGCGATCCGGATGATCCGCGGCACCTGGAAGTACCACAAGATCACCGCCGCACGCCTATACGAGGATCTCGCAGATCTGCCGGCCAAGCTCGAGCACGTCGAGCGACTCGCAGGCGACGGCGTGATCGGCTCCGAGCAACCAAACGCCGCCGATCTGCAAATCGGCGCCACACTGCGCATCCTGCTCAACATCGCCGACCTGCGCCCCCTGCTCGCGGGAAGCGAAGGAGAGCGAATTGCCCGCAATCTGTTCGCGGACTACCCCGGCGAGGTGCCGCCCGGCGCATTCCCGACCGGCTGGGTACCGGCGGCCTGAGTTCGACCGCGTTGTCGCGCGCTCAGCGCCCCTTCCGCGCTTGCGCGGGCGTCAAGCCTGCCTGCGTTTGCACCGGCGAGCCTGGATGCTGCTTGGCCAGGTCGAACAGGCTCTGATCGGACGCGGTCGCCGAGAGGGTGCGGTAGCTGAGCAGTTCCTTTTCGTAGATCGTCGGGTCGCCCGGCCGATCCACGTCGATCAGGCGCATGTAGACGGGCTGAAACGTGTGAGGGTCTACGAGTGCGTAGTAGCGGGTCCCGTCTTCGCGCGCTCTGGCCTTGGCCCCCGCGGCGTCCTGTTCGATCATCCACAGCGAGCGTCCGTCGCGGCGCACGTGGCCGACTACGCGCCATTGACCGGCGCGGTAGAGCGCTCGAAAGGTTTGCGTCCACGCTTCGCCGGCCAAACCTGCACCGACAAACGCCAGTTTTTGTAGGTCGGGACGATAGGACCCGTACCAGGTAATGCGATGGACCGTGTTCGGCTGCCCGTTGGTCATTCCCGACAACAGACCGGCCCCACGAGCGTTACTCCACGCTTCGTAGACGTCTGAGGTGTGGACCGCGTCGAGGATCTCGGGATCGCTGCTGGGGATCTCTGAACCCGTGATTGTGGTGAGACCCCGCTTTAGTTGCGAGGCGAAATTGCTCCATTCGCGCAGACGTTCGCTTCGCTCATGCCCGGGACCGCCGTAGTTGCGGGTGAGCGTCACCGTTTCAACGATCCCAGCCCTTGGCAGCGTCGCGGCGTAGACGGCCGCGAGCACGTTCAGCCCGGGACCAGAAGAGCCCCCACCGCTGAGCAGCACGGCGGCGATACTTGCAAGGAGGGCCAACAGCAATCCGCCTAGCGCAGGGCGACCCCAACGGGCACGGGCTGCCTGCTTGCCTCCCACCGCCGGCTTGCGCGCGAGCGTGCGCACGCCGCGGCGAAGCTCGCGCTCCAGTTGGTCGAAAGAGTCACTCATCGCCACACGCTCACCGCTGTACCTTCAAAGCCGCTCGCAGTCGGGTCAGGCCGCGATGTACGCGCTGGCGCACCAGCTGCTCGGAGCACCCCATTCGCTCGGCTATCTGCTCATACTCGAGCTCCTCCACCAGCCGCGCTAGCAGCGCTTCGCGCATCGGCGCCGGCAGCGCCGCCAGCTCATGCTCGAGCGCCGCGTGCCCTGAGGCTGCCCGCTCCTCGACGCGTTCGATATCGCCATCCTGCAGCGCAACACGCTCCATCCCGAGCTTTCGACGAGCCGCTTCCTCGACTTTGCCGGCGCGCAGGCTTTCGCGCAGCTTGTTACGAGCGATTCCGTACAGCCAGGCGACAGGCGGCGCATCCTGCTGCCAGGAGCTGGCGCCAACCGCCACCGCGGCAAACGTCTCCGCCGTCAGGTCAAACGCAAGCTCGGCGTCACACAGCCGGCGACGGAAGAAGGCGAGAACCGCGTCTAGATGAGCTCGATAGAAGACGGCAAACGCCTGGTCGTCTCCGCGGGCTATGCGCAGCAACAGGTCGCCGTCCTCGTCTGGATGCTCGCTCATCACCTCTATCGTTGCGCGAGCGCATGTATTTGTGACAGCTTCAAGTGTCTGAGGCTTGGAAGCTCGCGCCGGCGGGTAGTCAAGCGGCCATGACCCCAGACCCCCCATACGAGCAAGAGGAGACCGACCTGGCTGCACAGGAAGCGGGCGCGATCGGCGGTGTCGCCGGCGATGAGGCGCTCGACCCGGCCGAGCGCGCGGTGCGCGAGGGCGGTGGCGGTGAGTCCGAGGGCTTTGAGGAAGCCGAGGCGGCGTTGATCGACCATGCGTCGCATGGCGACCAACAGTCAGCGCACGCGATCCTGCACGATGCGGCCGGCGCCGAGGAGAGCATCCCCGAGCGCGAGTACGGCGAAGGCGATCAGGAGTACAGCAGCGAGCTTGACGAGGCCTCCTGAGCGCGCCAGGAGTTCTGAGCGTGAGCGTCGAGCGTACGGGCTAGCCGCCGTGGAGGAGGCGTGCCGCGACGCCCTCGAGCGTTTCCTCGCCGTAGCCCATCGAGGGATCCTCGCGTGTGAGCACGGCCATCCCAAATGTGTCGCGTCCGCGCTCGAGCCGTGCCGCCTGGTTGACGAGTCCTTCTATTTCGGGAAGCCATCCCCCCTTGAAGAACACTTCAAAGCCGTCGGGCCGCCCAGCAGGCGGTATACCCCAACTCTCGCTCGGTTCGATATGCGAAAACAACCAGCGCGAGTAGCCATCAAACCGGCGCGGGATCAAGCGATCCTGGATGTAGAAGAAGTGAGCCAAATCGGAGGCTGAGACCTCGGTAAACCCCCAGTCGGCCGAGGGCTCGAAGTCGTGCATTTTCGACTCGCGCGCCACACGCTCCAGCCCGCTCTCGCCGACGATCGCGAAGATCGCCGACGCGGCGTCGTTCTCGGAGGAATGAATCATCGGGTACAGCAGCCCGGTGCTCTCCGAGTCAAGCCCACGATGCTCAGCCGCAAGTGTCTGCAGATAAGCGACAAGCAGCATCGACTTGACAACGCTGGCAGTGTGAAAGCGCAATCGTGTATTGAGCCCAGCGGTTTTGTGCTTGTTGTCGTAAACGGCAAATGCCGTCGTCCCCGCGCGTCGCGAGAGGTAATGGGCAGCCGCAATCACGCCGCTGGGCCGCGGAAACTCAGCCGTCTTGCGCTTATCTTTCACCCCGTCCGCGGCTGAGGCCGTCGAGACTTCCGGTAGCGCGTCTGAGACCGCATCCACCAGCTGCGCAGGCGGTCTCGGCGCACCCGCGTGAGTCGCAACCAGCACGATAAAGACCCCCACGCCTACCAGCAGCCGTACCTTGCCGAGCCGTTTCACTGTGCTCAGACCTTCTCAGCCACGCGCGAGGGCCAGCGCGTGGCCTAGCGATGCCTGTGTCTGCGGCCCACGTAGCGTGTCTCTGATGTGTCCCGAGCCGTCGATCGCATAGGTGGTCGGCAAACCACTCACACCGTATTTCTGTCCGCTCGTCTCGTCGGGGTCGCGCAGGACGGGAAACGTCCAACCGAACCGCTTGACGAATGCCTTGGCGCCAGCCAACGACGGATCGCTCCAATTGACCCCCACCAGCGTGGCTTGACCGTTCAGGCTCCGCGAAAAGCGCTCGAGCGCCGGCGCCTCCTGTTCGCACGGTGTGCACCAGCTGGCCCAGAAGACCACCAGCGCCGGCCGTCCGTGAAGCGAAGCGAGGCTCACGCTCGTGCCTGACAGTCGGTCGGTAGGCAAAGCCGGCGCGGCCCGTCCGATCGCGGTTTTGCTTCCCGAGAGCCCAAACACGGCCAGCCCGACGAGCGCCACGATCGCCACCGACCATGCGAGCAACGCTCGCCGCGAGATTCGCTTGCCAGACATAGTCGCTGCGAACGTAGCATCGGTTGCAGTCCCTGCCGGCGCTCTGACGCCGGTCTATGCGCAGATCGACCCGCGTTCAGCGGGCCGATCCGGGGAGGGAACGAGGGAGGAACGATGCCCTCGTATAGACCAGTGTTGCCGGAAGCGCCCGATGTCAAACACTGCCGAGCGAAAGCGCGACGGTGGCGCGGTTATCGCTGGCGCGCACCGAGCTCTTGGCGCTGTACAGATGCGCGTCCGCGCGCGTGAGGCATTTGTCAAGGCTCTCCTGCGGCAGCCACTCACAGATCCCGATCGACCAGCGGACCGCTAGCCGCTCGTCGCGCAGACGATCGAGCACCGAGTCGGCGCCTTGCACCGACGTGGCCGGCAGCAACAGCACGAACTCATCGCCGCCGTGGCGAGCGAGGAT
>DASTPN010000026.1:0-4320 GCA_035719985.1 Solirubrobacteraceae bacterium
TCGATCACGGCGTAGGGCTTCTGCGAGGTAGCGCCCGAATCGAGGTAGACGAGCGGCTTGCCGTCGAACTCGCGGGTGAGGATGGGGAAGTCACCACGCACGTCGAGTCGCGGGGAGGATGTTCGGGAAATGCCAGGCGCCGGCGAGGCAGTGCTTGGATCGGTGGAGGTGGCGGTGCTCATCGCGCCGTGGCGTAAGCCTCGATGTCCTCGCGCGCACGCGCCAGCTTGGCGGTGATCTTCTCGCGCACAAGCTCTTCCAGCGGCTCGTCTGCGAGCTGTCCGAGCACGGGCTCGAAGAACCCCTCGACCAGTAGACGTACAGCGGTGGGCCGGTCTAGTCCGCGGCTTGCCATGTAGAAGATCGACGCCTCGTCGAGCTCGCCGACGGTGCCGCCATGCGAGGCCGACACGTCGTCGGCAGACACGAGCACAGAGGGGATCGCATCCAGTCGCGCCTTTGGCGAGAGCATCATCGTGTGAATCTGCAGATAGGTGTGCGTCTGTTGGGAGCCCGGATCGATCTGGATCAGTCCCTCGAAGCTGGCGCGACTCTGCCCAGTCGCCGCTCCGCGCCAGTGCACGTCACCGCCCGAGGGCCCGGTCTCGTGCAGGTCCACGGCAAACGTGTCGAGATGCTCGTCGCGCTCGGTGAAGAACAGCCCGCGAAAGGCCATGTCCCCGCCCGGCTCGCTGACGGCCAGCTCCAGGTGGTGGCGAACCAGGTGCCCGCCGAGTAGCGCGGGCAGCCAGTGGCAGTAGGCGTCGCGCCCGACACCGACAAAGCGGGTGGAGGCATCGAACACATCGCCGGTGCCCCAATCCTGCACCTGAGCAAGACGGCAGCGGGCGCCGTCCTGCAGGTACAGCTCGAACGCTCCGGCGTGCAGCGATTGACCCTGCTCGAAGTCCGAGGCCAGCTCGTGCTCGTGCAGCTTGAACTCGCTGTGCTTGCCGCCGATCGCCAGCGTGCGCCCGTACTGCGCCACACCGGGTCCTGAGATCGCGTAGACGATCTCGAACGGATGCTCGACCACAACCCCATCGGGCACGTACAGGAAGGCGCCGGCGCTCCAGAAGGCCGCGTTGGCGGCCTCGAGCTTGTGACGGTCGATCGTCAGTCGCTTGGAGTACCACTGCGCAAACAGCTCGCCATGCTGCTTGGCCGCCTGTTCCAGCGAGCAGAGAACGACCCCCTTTGCGGCAAGCTCGGGGTCCAGTTCGACATGGGCGGTGGCGTTGTCGAGCTGGACGATCCGGCCGGCGCGCGCGCGCTCGGGCAGGGCTGCCTTAACCCACTGCGGGATGTCCTTTGCCCGCTCTCCGGCTCCGAGCGCGTCCAGGTCTAGCTCGGCGAAGCTCGTGGTCCAGAATCCCGAGCGGCGCCAGATCGGCAGGTCGCTGTCCGCGTAGACCTCGCGCGCGGCCGCGCGCAGTTGATCGAGCGAGTGGCCAGCGCCCGCGCCCGCGCCGTGCAGTGCATGGTAGAGGGAGGCCTCGCGGTGGCGCCCCGGCTTGACCGCGACCTCAGGCGGCACCGGCACCCACCTCCTGGCGGATCTGGTCGTAGCCCTCGCGCTCCAGCCGCTCGACCAGCTCGACGCCGCCCTCCAGCACGATCCGACCGTCCATCAGGATGTGCACGAACTGGGGCTTCACGTAATGCAGGATGCGCTGGTAGTGGGTGATGATCAGCGCGCCGAGCCCTTGCTCGTCGTGCAGCTTCTGTACCCCCTCGGCGACCGTGCGCAACGCGTCGATGTCAAGCCCGGAGTCGGTCTCGTCGAGGATTGCCACGTCGGGCGAGAGCATCGCCATCTGCAGGATCTCGGCGCGCTTCTTCTCGCCGCCGGAGAAGCCGTCGTTGAGGTGGCGCGAGGTGAAGGCTCGATCGACGTCGAGCAGCTCGATCGCATGCTGAAGTTGCTGGCCGAACTCCTTGACGCGGATCGGCTCCTCGCGTTTGGCGTTGATCGCCATGCGCAGGAAGTTCGCCACCGAGACACCTGGGATCGAGACCGGATACTGGAAGGCCAGGAACAGCCCTGACTTCGCCCGCTCGTGCGGCTCAGCCTCGGTGATGTCCTGTCCCTTGAAGATGACTTTCCCCTCAGTCACCTCGTAGGAGGGATGCCCGAGCATCGTGTTGGCAAGTGTTGACTTGCCAGACCCGTTGGGTCCCATCAGGGCGTGGATCTCGCCCTTATCGATCGAGAGGTTTACGCCCCGCAGGATCTCGCGATCCTCGGTGCGCACGTGCAAGTTGATGATTTCGAGATCAGCCATTTTTCCTTTTGCTTATTAGGCGGGAACGGGGGAGGGGGAGGGGGAGCCCCTTGTGGGTACAAGCAGATCGGCAAGGGTCGTATCCTCGAGCGCCTTAACGATCGAGAAGCGTACCTTGGTCCAAAGCAGCTTGGTTGGGCATACGTGTTTTGGATCGGACTCGCGCGAGCAGACGATCGTGCCGTCGGGCCCTTGGGAGATGCACTCGATCGGAGCGATCGACCCCTCTAGCGCCTCGACGATCTCGGCGGTAGTGATCTGCTCGGCGGGTCGCGCCAGCATGTAGCCACCGCGCGAGCCGCGTCGGCTGTCGATCAGCCCGGCCTTGCGCAGCCGCGCGACCAGGTGCTCCAGGTATGCGAGCGGCATGCCGTCGTGCTCGGCAATCTCGGCCAGCGGCACGACGCTGCCGGCGCCGTCGGCGCTCTCGCCGGCCCGGCGGGCAAGCTCGACCATCACGCGCACGCCGTACTCGGCCTTTGTTGAGAACATCATCCAGTGAATACCTACCTGAGAGCTAGGTTATCAGCCGGCTTCGAGCAGGCGGATGTCGTGGGAGAGTCCTTCGGGGGTGATCTGTTCGATACCGAAGCCAACCCGCTCGATACCGAGCTTGTCGATCAAGAGGACGGTGATGGCGTCTTCGGCAGATGTTCGGCTGCTCCCCAGCTTGACAGCGTGGTAGGCCTCCCAGACCGGCTGTAGCCTCGCTTCACTCGCGGTCAGATAGCTGACGCGGCCGAGTAGTTCGTTCTTGGCCAGAAACGCGTGCAGGCGTACTGGGACGATCGCGGGATCGGTACTGATGAGGATTGTGCGTACGTTCGCAGAGCGGGGCGGGTGGGATTCCAATTCGTCGAGAGCCCCTCTTATCTGCTCGGCCACCAGCAGGCATGTACGGCAGTCGCCGGGCATGAACACCAGTGCCACGACATGGCCGCGCTGGGCATTCATGGAGACGGAATGCCCGCTCACGTCGGGCAGAGTGAGGTTTGGCGCTTGCACGCCGGCGGGAAATATCGCGCCGTCGAAGTGCTCTGTGCTCGACGGAGCCGAACTGCCGCACCCCGCCACGGCGATGGCCGCAGCGGCCAGCGCGAATCCCGTTCTGAGCACCTGGGCAGAGTACTCCGATGTCGCTACACTTCATGAAGTAATGAATCCCGACCGCCATTCAGGAGTTTTGCGATGAGCACCTCAAGCGCCGAGCTGTTGCGCCAGGTCAAGAGCGAAATCTCGGAGATCGACCCCTCCGAGGTCAAGGAGCTCCTGCAGGAGGGAGCGGTGATCGTCGACGTGCGCGAGACGGAGGAGCTGTCCTCCGGTCTGCTGCACGGAGCCAAGCACGTCCCGCGCTCCTATTTGGAGACGCGGATCGAGGGCATCGTCGCGGACCGATCCGCCCACGTGATCCTCTACTGCGCCTCGGGCAACCGCTCGGCCTATGGCGCGCGCACGCTGCGTGACGATCTCGGCTACGAACACGTCCAGTCGATGAAGGGCGGCATCGCGCTGTGGAAGGACCGCGGCTACGAGGTCGATATCCCCAAGACGCTCACCGCCGAGCAGCGCGACCGCTACTCGCGTCACCTGCTGGTCCCCGAGGTCGGCGCCGAGGGCCAGCAGAAGCTGCTCGACGCCAAGGTGCTGCTGCTGGGCGCCGGCGGTCTCGGATCTCCCGCGGCGCTCTACCTCGCCGCGGCGGGCGTCGGCACGCTCGGGATCGTCGACAACGACGAGGTCGATCTCTCCAACCTGCAGCGCCAGGTGATCCACAACAGCGAGCGGATCGGCGTGCCGAAGGTCGATTCCGCCGAGCAGACGATCCGTGAGCTCAACCCCGATGTGCACGTCGAGAAGTACCCCGTGCGGCTCGGCGCCGAGAACATCATGGACATCCTGCCGAACTACGACATCGTCGTGGACGGGCTCGACAACTTCCCCACCCGGTATCTGCTCAATGACGCGTCCGTGCGGCTGCGGATTCCGGTCGTGTCGGCGGCGATCCTCGGATTCGATGGTCAGCTCTCGGTGT
>DASTPN010000027.1:0-18968 GCA_035719985.1 Solirubrobacteraceae bacterium
AGATCAACACCAGCAGCAGCACGGGCGTGGCCATCCCGATCAGCACGGTGTTGTCGGTGACGTGCCCGGAGGCCTGCGCCGATCCGTTGCCGGGCGGCATGATCGGGCCGATCAGCAGTACCACCAGCGGTGTGGCGATCAGCGACGCCACGATCCAGATCGTCATAAAGCGGCGCGCGTGGTTCGGTTCGCGCGCGCCGGGGCCGCCGGCGCCGTGAGTGGGTTCGGCGGCCATCGCTCAGGACACTTCCAGGAACCCGTCCATGTAGCCGAGCGTCTGCATCGGGCCACCGAAGCCGTCGATCCAGCCAGCCGCGCAGGGCACGAAGCACTGCCAGCGGTAGCGGCCCTTCTTGCCTGTGCGGATCGTGAAGGTGACCGTGCGATGCGCCTGTCCCAGCGTGCAGGGCGCGAATTCGCACTGGTTCTTGGCTTCTTCGGGCACGCCCGGCAGCGGGATGAACAGGCCGAGTTGCGGCACTACGAACGTGTGCGACGCTTCTTCGGGGTTGATCCCTCTGATCGGCTTGCCGTCGACCATCTCGGTGCCGGTGGTGGTGCCCTGAACAGCGGAGAGGAAGGGATTGCGCAGACCCGAGTCGCCGTCGTATTGCAGGATCGTCACGTGCACGAGCGAGTTGGCCGGCACTTTGTAGACGGTGGAGTGGATCCACTTACCTTTTTCCTTAACCAGATAGGAGACCCAGTCGGGATGGGTCGGGCTGTACTTGGGCCCGATCGCAGCGACGGTCTGCAGCGTCAGCTGCGCACTGCCGACACCGGCGAGCGTTTGTCCCCCGACGGCCGAGACGGTCGGCGGCGCGCTCGTGGCCCACGCGGCGATGTACAGCGCGATCAGGGCGGCGGCAAGCACCACTCCGACACCGATCCCCAGCAGCTTCTTGGCAAGAACGCTCAAGGCGTACTGCTCCTCTTTAGGCTGGCTTTATAGGGTGACAATAGGCCGCCGAACGGTAGCTGTCAATCCCTGCGTAATAACCGGTACCGGCCGAACACAAAGCCGCCCGTCGAGCGATCCGTCAGGCAGGTTGGTTTACCTCAACCAACCCATGCGGCGAGCCCAACGCCGCCAGGCGCTCGAGGAACGGCGCCGGCGCAAATGCCTCGGGACCGAGCACACCCGTGCCCTTCCACAGGCCCTCGTCAAGCAGCTCCAACGCAACGACGGGGTTGACCGCCGTCTGCCAGACGACAGCCTGACTGCCGTACTCGCGCATCGTCTGCTCGTTCTCGACGACGTGATACAGGTATGTCGAGCGCGGTTTGCCGTCCGCGCCCGTACCGCGTACCCACGTACCCGCGCACGTGCGGCCCGTCATCCGCTCACCGAGCTTGGCCGGGTCAGGCAACGTCGCCGCCACCACATCGCGCGGTGAGACCTGTGTGCCGCGCACACTCACCGGCTCGGTCGAGTCAAGACCGAGCTTGTGCAATGTCCCCAGCACATCGATGAACTCCTGCCCAAGGCCGTACTTGAACGTCACCCGCTCGCACTGCACCCAACGCGGGATCAGCACGACCTCCTCGTGCTCGACGTTGACGCACTCCACGCGGCCGATGCCCTCGGGGAACTCGAAAACCTCGGGCTCTGAGAACGGAGCCGTCGTATAGAAGCCGCGCTTACGCTCCCAGATCAGCGGCGGGTTCAAGCACTCCTCGATCGTCGTCCAGATCGAGAACGTCGGGGCGAAGTCGTAGCCGTCGACGACCAAGTCGGCGCCATCGCGCACGCCTACCTCATCGATCCGCGAGAACAGCTCATCGGCAGCGTAACGGGCGAACACGTCGGAGAGGCCGGGCTCAACGCCCATGCCCACGAGCGCAAGCACACCCTCCCGCTCCCACTGCTCGTGGCGCGCCAGCTGCACATCGCCGAGCATCACGCCTGGCAGCTCGTACGGGCGCTGCGGGTGCGGGTGCGAGAGCGTCATCGCCATGTCCACGTAGGTGGTGCGCGCCTGAAAACAGGCGTCGAAGATCGGCTCGTTAAAGCGCGGGTCGCAGGCGTTCAGGACAGCATCTGGGCGCACGTGCTCGATCAGCTTGACAAGCGCCTCGCGGTCGGAAGCGTCCACTCGCTCGGCGCTGAAGCGATCGGCTTCGCCCAGGCCGGCAACCACATCGTGCACCCGCGCCGGCGAGACATCGGCCAGCACCACATGCTTGAAGGCCGGGCGTCGCTGCGCAATCGCGGCAAACGCCGCTCCCACCCCGCCGGCTCCAACCACGAGCACGCGCATGTACGCAGTGTTGCGCACATACGGCCCTTTGACCAGGGCGACCTCACGAGGTCCCACACCAGCATCACCGTCGCCGAGGAAGGATCACGGTCCCGACCTTTCGTACGCGGTCGGAATAGCAGAAGATGGTCCTCAAATTTCTATGGACGACTCACGCACTGGAACGGCTGATCGAACGCGAACTGACCCGGCAGACAGTCGAGCAAGCCGTGCGCGACGGACATCCAATTCGCGAAACGAACCAAGGAGGGGACAACTGGAGAATCGACGTCGGTAGCCCGTTGTGCTTTATGACCACCCGGTAGATGGCGACATCGACGAGGTGCGCATCATCACTGTCTGGCGCAAGCGCCGCAAGCGCAGACGCCACCTGAGATTGATCGGTGGCGCGAACAAGGAGTTATCCTGACCGATGAGCGTGTACGCGTACTACGACACAGAGGCCGACATAGCCTGGCTGCCCACTGGGCATGCCGAGAAGGTCGTCAGCGAAGAGGTCGAGTGGGGACTGATCGACCATGACGCGGCGAGTTATGAGGTCGTCGCCGTGGAGATCTGGGCCGCCAGCAAGCGACTGCCGAAGGCGATCCTCGATGCACTCCCCGCCCCAGGCCCATCTCACGGCATCGCAGCCTGAAACCATTCGCAGCCAGAGGTTCAGATCACAGGGCGCTACATGCCATGAGCACGTGACATTCGTGTTCATGGATGCCCTATCGATCTGGGATTGCCAGCCCCTCCCGTATGCTCCACCCGACCGATGGCGAGCATGCTCCTCGACAGGCCCTCCAACCCCAGCAGGGGCGAGCGGGCCACTCAGCGCTGGGCGACCTCACCCGCGATCGGGCGCGCCGAGATCGCCTGGGTGATCCTCGCCGGCGTCGCGCTGGCCGTGCTGACGACCTGGCCGTTGGTCCTGCACCTCTCCACTCGAATCGCGCCCGACCTCGGCGATCCCGTCCGCACCTCCTGGGAGATCGCCTGGGTCGGGCACGCGATGCTGCACTCACCCGACCACCTGTTCGACTCAAACGCCTTCTACCCGCGTCCCCTCTCGCTGGCCTTCTCGGATTCGCTGCTCGGCTACGGGCCGATCGCCTGGTTTGGCTCGGGGACCGTCGCGGCGCTCGTCCACTACAACCTGCTGTTCCTGCTCGCCTGGTCGCTCTGCTTCGTCGGCGCTTATCTACTCGCGCGAGAGCTGGGAACCGGCCACATCGGCGGCGCGGTCGCTGGCGCCGCCTTCGCCTACGCGCCGTACAAGATCACCGAGGCCGGACACCTGCACGTCATCTCCGGCGGCGGCATCGCGCTGGCGCTGTTCCTGCTGCTGCGCGGCTACCGCCGTCGCTCGCGCGGGCTGCTGATCGCAGGCTGGCTGGTGGCAGCCTGGCAGATCTCGCTCGGTTTCACGCTCGGGCTGCAACTGGCGTACCTGATGGCGGTGCTTGCCCTGATAGCCGCTTTTTGGGGATGGCGCGCCTATGGGCGCGCTCTACTGCGTGCTCTGCGCGCTCAGCGTGCCTTGGTGCTCATCACCTGCCTGGGGATCGCCCTGTGCGGGATCGTGACTGTCTACGAGGCTCGTCCGTACCTGAAGGTCGCCTCTGAGTACCCGACGGCCAAACGCACGCTGCGCGAAGTCGAGAACTACTCCTCCGGGCCGTGGGCGCTGGTCTCGGCCTCCTCAGAGAACCGGGTGTGGGGGTCGGTGACAGCGGGGGCACGCGAACACGTGCATTCCAAGAACGAGGACGTCTTCTTCCCCGGCCTTGCGATCGCGCTGCTCGCGCTGATCGGGCTGACGGCTTCGGTGTTCACGCGGCGACTACGAATCGGACTTGCCTGCGGGGTGGTCGTCTGTTCGGTGCTGGCGATGGGGATGGGACTGACCGGTGCCGGCTATCCCTATCGCCTGCTCTACGACTACGCACCGGGCTGGGAAGGCGTGCGCGTACCCGGGCGCGTGTTCATCATGGCGACCCTGTTCTGGGCACTGCTCGCCGCCGCCGGCGGCTGGTGGCTGGCACGGTGGGCGCGGCTGTGGGGCGGCGGTTTCGGCCCAAGCGGCGGCAAGCGCATGGCTGCCGCTGTCGGCGTGCTGCTCGTGGTCGGCCTAGTCGGCGAGGGCGCCGGACACATGGCCCATCCGGTCGTGCCTCAGCCCGTGCGCGCCGAAGCGAACCTGCCGGCGCCCGTGCTCGACCTGCCCACCGACGGAGCTTCCGATCGGCTGTGGCAGTACTTCTCGGTCGACGGCTTCTACAAGATCCCGGTCGGCAATTCGACCTTCGACCTCCCGCAGCTCGATGACCTGCGCGGCGGCATGCAAGGGTTCCCCGACAAGGGAAGCATCGAGAAGCTGCGCTACTACGGGATCAAGACCGTAGTGCTGCACACCGTGATGCCGGTGCTGCCTGGCCTGCATGCCCCCGAGGTGCCCGAGCCACCCGACTACGCGGCGGCGGCTAACAAGCCGATCGCGGGCCTTGGCATCTCCAAGCGCCGCGTCGGCTCGGTCGTCATCTACGAGATCGGACCAGGCCCGAAGGCCCTGCACACAAGCCGATGAACGCGACCGGCACTCCGACCAGGCCATCCACGCGTGCCGGCTGGCGCACTCCCTCCAAGCGCAACCTCGCGCTGGCCGCGATCGTGCTCGTCGGGCTCTCCTACGCGACGCTGATCCAGAGCTTCTCCTGGAACCAGACTTCGCACTACGACCTGATCCGCTCGCTGGACAACGACCGCACCACGATCGACGTCTACCAGGAAAACACCGGCGACAAGGCCCTCTACAAGGGGCACTGGTACTCCGCCCGCGCGCCCGGCCTGGCGCTGTTCTCGCTCCCTTTCTACGACGCGCTCAAATTGCTGGGAGCCGAAGGCTTCACCGACCGGCACGTCGCGCCGCCGAACCATCCCGGCGACGAGATGATCTACCTGGTAGGGCTGTGGGCAAACGTCCTGCCTGGCTTGGTGTTGCTGCTGTTGGTCGGCTGGGTGGCCGAGGGGCTCGAGCCCGGTTACGGAGCCGCCACCGCAATCATCCTCGGGCTGGGGACGCTTACGCTTCCCCTCTCGACGCTGCTGTTCAGCCACGTCTTCAGCGCCTGCCTGGGCTTCGCGGCGTTCGTGCTGTTGATGCGCGAGCGCGCTGGGCCTGCCAATCCTTGGTACATCGGGATCGCGGGACTTCTGCTCGGCTACGCCGGCGCCTCCGAGTATCCCCTCTTCTTCACCGCGCTGGTGCTCGGCCTGTACCTGATCTCCCGCCGCGACAGCTTCAACCCAATCGGCCTGCTGACGCGCATCGGGCCGTTCGTACTCGGCGGGTTGATCGGGATCGTGCCACTGCTCCTTTACAACCACTACGCCTTTCACTCCTGGACCCATCTGGCCTACTCGAGCATCCCGCGCCAGCAGAAAGGCTTCTTCGGCATCGGCGCTCCAAGCCTGCCGGTGCTGGCCACGCTCCTGTTCGATTCGCGCGGGCTGCTAACGCTTTCCCCGGTGCTGGCGATGGGCGCAGTCGGCACCTGGCTGCTGTACA
This sequence comes from Solirubrobacteraceae bacterium, assembly GCA_035719985.1. Lineage (GTDB taxonomy): Bacteria > Actinomycetota > Thermoleophilia > Solirubrobacterales > Solirubrobacteraceae > Palsa-744. Next base: position 5,815 of record DASTPN010000027.1, read on the forward strand.
AGCGCGGCCTGCGCGCAGAGGCACTGACGATCGCCGGGATCTGCGTGCTCTACATCGGCTACAACAGCGGCTACTACCTGCCCTTCGGAGGCGGCTTCATGGGACCGCGCTTCCTGATGACGATGCTGCCGTTCCTGGCGCTGCCGACGGGCCTAGCCCTGAAGCGCTTCCCTGGGCCGACGATCGGGCTGGCCGCCGTCTCGATCGCCGCGATCGTGATCGCCACGATCACCCATCCCCTGATCGGCTACGAGAACGAGGCCGACGTCTTCACCCGCTACCTCGGCCAGGGCCTTTTCCAGCCAACGATCGCCTCAGCCTTCGGCATGGGCCGCTCCTGGGGGGGCATCTGGCCGTTCGTGCTCTGCGCCGGCGGCGGAGTCCTCCTAGCCGTGCTCGCCACCGCACGCACCCGCATCTCCAGCCGCTCACTGCTCTGTGGTATCGCCACACTCGCCGGTTGGTGCCTGTTCGCGGCGCTCGCGCCAACCCTGCTCGGCATCGACCATCGCGGCCTGCTCTCGATCGTCGGCGCCGGCGATAACACCGCGCTGAACCTAACGCTGCACGACGGCACCCGCTACCCGCTACGAGCGCTGGCGCCGCTGGCGGCAGGCCTCGGACTGCTCGCGCTGTTGCTGGCCAAGCTGCTTGCGGACGGCCGGCCGCGGGCAGAGCTCTCAGCCGGCCGGCAAGACGACGCCGACCGGCTCGCTGCCGCCTAGCGGTTGCTGGTCTTCATCTTGCATTTGGCCGCGTGCAGCTGCTTGCACACAACCACGTAGCCCGGCCGCGGGTTGTAATGCGGATCGGTCAAGCCCGCGTCGAAGCGGGCCGCGCCGGTCGAGCCTGACCACTGGAAGATGTACAGGCGCTTGATGCGCGAGTTCGACGCGGCCAGGTGGAACATGTAGGAGAGCGCCTTGCTTGCTCGCCGCAGGCCCGAGCCTTTGACGTTGGGGAAGGCGCCGCCGAATTTGACGATGCCGCCGGTCTCGGTCAGCCACACTTCGCCGGGCACCGCCGCCAGGATCGCCCGCGTGCGCGAGCTGGAGAAGCGATTGGTGTCCGAATAGTTGTGAAAGCCCCACAGATGCGGCATCGGCACTTTCAGGTGCGCGAGCGCGTGCTTGAACTGGGCGATGTAGCGCAGACTCGGGGCGATCGTCGGCCCGTCGAGAATGTCCAGGCCCGTGATCGTGCAGCCCTTGCAGACCGCGCGCAGCGCCTTGTAATAGGCAGCCGACTGCGTCGGGCTGGGGCTGACCAGGCCAATGTGACGTTTGCCTTTGACGTTTTCCACGACGGTGCCGCGGTTGGTCTCGTTCCAGGCCTGGTACTGCGTAACTTTCGGGAACAGCTTGATGAACTTCTGCACGTCACGCTGGTAGACGCTCGTACTCGGCATCTTCGTCGGCGTGTACTCGGAGTGGTAGAAGGCGACGAGCACCTGTTGGTGCTGCGCTTCGGCCGCCTCGATCCAGCGCGCCGCTGCTTGCAGCGAGAACGGGCGCACCGCGGCGTCATAGGGCGCGATGTAGCGCGCGATCTTCGTGTGCAACTGCTGCCACAACGGATTGGAGAACATCTCGGTCTGCTGATCGCCGATTCCGGTCAGATAGGCGGAGGAGGCATGCGCCTTGGACGAGGCGCCGCCGGCGAGCGCACCGGAGGCAAACAGCAGAAGAGTTGACAGGGCCGCCACGCAGAGCGAGGCGAGCAGCTTCTTGTGGTGGCGAAGATGTGTGAGCATGATCATTGCAACAGCCTATGTGCGTGGACGTTGCGCCCGCGCTGCCAAACTTTCGATGTCGGGCGCCGCGCACCTCCCCGCCAGCGCTATTCGCGATCCTCTTCGGACACGCGCGCACCGTCGTGGCGTAGCGTCGGGTCGGCCACGATTCGCACGTCCACTCCCGGCAATCCGTCGAGCAGACGCATCACCAGCGACTCGCGCAAGCGACCCAGGCCACGGCGCGAGCCGGGCGAGCCCATCAGAACATAGGTGCTGCCCAGCCGCTGCGCCGCTTCGATCGCCACGGACGCGACGTCTTCGCCTTCTTCGACCAGCAGCCGTGCGCCGAGCATCGCAGTCAGCCGCCGCAGCGCCTCCAGCTGCTCGCGATCCTCGGCGCTGGGAGCCCGCTCCGGCGGGCGCACGACCAGCACGTCCAGGCGCGCGCCCAGGCGTTCGGCCGAGCGGGCGGCACGACGGACGATCCGCTGCGAGGGCGGCGCCAGGGCCACCAACGCGAGCAGACGCTCGGCGATCGCCTGCGTCTCGGCTCCTCGAGTGCCCGCGTCGGCAACCGCCGCCAAGCCCTCTTCTTCGCGGCGCACCGGCAGGGCCACCTCGCGCGGTGCCAATCGCTTGATCTCTACGCCCTCGGCGACGTGACGCAGCGCTGTCTCACGCAGCGCCGCCAGGTTCTCGACCTTGAAGAAGTTGTTCAGCGCGGCCGACACCCGCTCGGGCCGATAGACCTTGCCGGCGCGCAAGCGCTCGATCAACGCCTCGGGGGTGAGGTCGATCAGCACCACCTCGTCGGCAGCGGCGAGCACTTCGTCGGGGATCGTCTCGCGCACTCGGGTGCCCGTCAGCTGCAGCACCTGGTCGTTGAGGCTCTCCAGATGCTGGACGTTGACTGTGGAATAGACGTCGATGCCGGCACCAAGCACATCCTGCACGTCTTCGTAGCGCTTCTCATGCTCGGTCCCGGGCGCGTTGGTGTGCGCCAGCTCATCGATCAGGCACAGCTCAGGCTTGCGCGCGAGCACCGCCTGCAGGTCGAGCTCGGCCAGCGGTGTGCCGCGATAGGAGACCATTCGCGGCGCTATCTCCTCCAGGCCCTCCGCCTGCGCGCTGGTCTCCGCGCGTCCGTGCGGCTCCAGATAGCCGATCGCCACATCGCGGCCCTGATCGGCCTCGGCGCGGCCCTCCTGCAGCATCCGGTAGGTCTTGCCGACACCGGCGGCCATGCCGATGAAGACCTTCAGCTTGCCTCGCGGCGCCGCTCCCGGTGCGCTATCTGGCGTCATGACCGGCATTCTCGCCGACCGTGCCATACCTGGTCGCGCAGGTGCAAAACTAAGGACATGCGACAAACGTCACTTGGCATTGCGTTAGGGTGAGTTTGCCTATGCTCAGACGCTTGGCCGCAACGTTGCTTCTCACTGTCGTCGCTTGCGTGTGCACTACCGGCACCGCGACGGCGGCCTCCAGCCACGATGTCGCGGCCGCCCGCACCGTCCTGACCGCAGGCTATGAAACGCTGCAAGCGGTTCTGCGCAGCTGGCCCAAGGTCGAAGCGAGCCTGCGCACCCTGAACCACCGGTTCGCCCGCGAATGCCCCGGCATCGGCGCCGGCACACCACAGACCGAAGCCGAGAAACGCCTCAGCTACGAGGTCGCCGGCGCGCTGTGGGCGACTGCGTACCACGCTGATGCGATGATCGTGCGCCGCTTCATCCACAGGGTTACGGGCGTGACTTCCTCCAACCCACGCCTGAACCGGCGCGTCTTCAAATTCCTGGGCGGCCTGAGCGAAATGCTTGCGCTGCAGGTGCCTGACATCTGTTCGGACGTGCGCGCCTGGACCGCCAGCGGCTACCAACGCATCCCCACCAGCACGCTTCAGTTCGACCGCCACGTGGAAGCGATCAACGTCGAAATCCCCTCGCCGAAGCTGGCCGAGCCCTATCTGGTCGCCTCCGACAGGGAGCTCGTGCCAAAGCTCGAGCACCTGATCACCCGCTTCGAAGAACTCGAATTCACGGCCGGACAGAAGTACTGGAATCAGCTGCTGGAAACGCTCGCCGTGCCGCAGTGACGCCAGCGGGCTAGGCCCTAGCGGGGCCATAGCGGATAGCGGGCGCAGGATTTCGCCAGGATCGCGCAGTGCGCGTCGCTGGAGGAGGTCACCGGGAGCACCCCGGAATGGGCGGAGCAGAACCACCCGGACACGGTCCAGTAGACAACCGCCGAGATCGATGCGTTCTTGCCGAACTTCCCACTCCTCCGACTGGACCGGCCGAGTCCTCGCCGAGCTGCACGCCGCGCTACCTCCGCCCATCGGCGCTCATCCTGATCTACGGGCTACGCCTTTGCAGAACCATTCGCGTTATTAGGCATCGGGGGTATGCCCAGACACCCGTCCATGACCCTACGGCCATTCCCGAACGTCAAGTCGCGTCACGCCTCTATGATGCCGTTATCCGAATCGTGCTGCGATGTCGAACCGATCTATTCGTAGCGCCCATAGGTGCTTCATCCATTGCGGTGGCTCTGTGGCTATGGATCAAAGTCGGCTTCGTCAACTACGACACGCTCTACGCGCTTGTGTGGGGTCGACAGATCGAGCACGGCCATCTGCCGGACTACAGCGTTCCGCTTGCTCCGACTCCACATCCTCTCTGGAACCTAATAGGCATGGTCCTCTCGCCGCTCGGCGCCCTCGCCTCGGAGCACATAATCGTTGCGCTCGCGTATCTTGGTCTCGGCTCACTTGGCTATGTCATATTTCGGCTAGGACAGGAGTGGTTTTCGACGCCTGTTGGCTTGCTAGCCGCAGCCTTTGTTTTGACACGCGAACCGATCCTTTCATACGGGGTTCGCGCCTACGTCGACCTGCCGTACCTCGTTCTGGTCTTGACAGCCGTGCTTATCGAGACCCGACGCCATCGCGCGGCGCTTCCAGTGCTCGGTCTCTTGGCTGCGGCTGGCCTGCTGCGACCGGAGGCATGGCTGTTCTCGGGTGGATACCTGCTCTATATTGCTCACACCGGCAGTCTGGAGCGTAGAAGGTTGCTATTGCTCACTCTCCTTGCGCTGTCGGCACCCTTTGTCTGGGTGCTCTCCGACCTCGTTGTAACGGGACAGCCACTGTGGTCATTGACGCACACGCACACTACTGCCCTCGTACTGCACCGCACTACGGGTATCGTAAACGTGCCGATAACCGGCGCTCACCGTCTGGGTGAGATACTGCGCCCGGACGGGCTTGTGGCAGCCGGAGTCGGCGTCATGCTATGTGCAACGTTGCTGCGTCGCAATGCGCGCCTAGGGCTCATCGTAGTATTCGTCGCCGGGATTGCTCTCGCGTTGGTAGCCGCTGGCGGCCTGCCGATCGATACTCGCTATGCGATGTTGTTGGCGTCGATTCTCGCGATATTTGCTGGTGCGGCCGTATTTGGCTGGCTTTCATTGCCATCTCGACACCCATTTCGGCGATATTGGCAACTAACATCCGTCATTCTGATTGCGCTAGTGGCAATCTTGGGGCCGTCTCAGCGCAAACGCCTCGACAAGTCCTTCCACATACTCGCTGGGCAGCAGCAGATCGAAGATCGGCTTATCGCACTGGTACGTCGTGGCGAACTCTCACGCACCTGCCTGCCCATTAGCATCGTCGGCCACCGTCCTATTCCGCAAGTCGCCCTCCTCATCGAAGTGCAACCAACCGCGCTAATTCCTATTGGCGACCGTTCGTTCGTTCAGGGGACCTATCTGACCCCGGAGCCCCAGGACGCAAGCGTGGATTATGCCCTGGACAAATCGGAATCCCTAGGCGGGCCCGCCACGCAAGAACGTGATTTCGATCTCGTACATCACGGTGCTTCATGGGCGGTCTATCAGCATTGCGCACAGGATGCCCCGAACGGTTCTAACCGTGGCTAAACGTCTCGGCCTCGAGTAGCGTCCCACTCTGCAGATCAGCATAACCCGCAGGAGCGATCAAGTACTCCCTTACCGATCGAACAGCGCCGGTTCTTAAACTTATCGTCAAGTCTACTTCATTCCCACCCCCGGCAAGGCAAACGGAAATCAAGTTACTGGACGTTGATGGTGCAGCGCACACACGTAGACCAGGCAGTCGAGCCACGACATCGAACATTGCTGCACGAACCTTGGAAGAAAGAGGTGCCGTGGCAAGCAAAACGCCGTATTGCTTAAGGAGCGCTGCGCCTTCGGGCGTTTGCGTATAACCATGTGCGTGGGCGATCACGATCATTTCGATCATGCTTGGGGAAGCCGGGAGTCGTCGAACTTCTTCATAAGTAAGCCTCGATCCTTGCGGCATAAAGTTGAAGGCGCCGGACGCAATGACCGCAACCATAGGCTTCCGGCTTGCCTTTGGAAGTGTTGGTTGCCCGGAGTTTCGCCAGCGTAGTTCGTCTTCGTGCGAGACGAACGCAAAGCCCGCTGGGGAGCTTGATTCGATGCGAGACGAGTCAGGCGTCGCGGTGACGGCATGGACCGTGGTTCCAGCCAGAGCAAATGCCGCCGAGGATTCCGGATTATAGATGTCAAGGTGATAGTCGCGTTCTGTGAATCGCACGACCGCAGGTGCGGCGCCGGTTACACCACGTGATTTCAAAACGACCGCAGCCAGCGCGACCGCTGCCGATAGAGTTTTGACCCGCACAGGCGAGAAGACGATAGCGGTAGACGAGTCTTTGTGTGCCATGCCGGGGATGTGCGGAGGCCGGGCCATATTACCGCAGCCTGCAACGATAACACATTGGAGGCTTAGCAACATGATGAGCCTGGCTCTAGTGTTCCTCATAGTGCCCGTTAGTCTGTGAGAACGGTAAATGTCCGGGCCGCTACCGGTTGCGGCCCGGACAACGCTAGTTGACCTGTCTGGGTGACTCGTTAACAGGGATTCCAGTTCGCCAGGTAAATCGCTGAGATAGAGTCATTAGCTCCGTCACCGTTGTTCCACTGGTAGTTCGTGAGGTTTTCGTTGATTTCCCCGGAAGGGAGGCACGCCTGTCCACCGTTGGCGGGATAGTTCTGATTTATGTAGGTTGAATGCACCCGGTTGTTATAGAAGGAGCTAGCATGGTCATTTGCTCCTGCCCCTACATAGAACCACGTGTTCTGTGGGTATGAATTAATGCTGTACGTCCACTGCGTGCCTTTGTATTGATTATTTTCCCACATGCAGAATGCCGAGGAGGGACAGTTGGTGATTTCCGGCGGCAGTACTTGCGACTGCCGTTCAGAGCCCGGTGCGGGGATTAGCCTCGCGGATGGTTCTGGCGCGTCGCCGAGCGCCAGTGCAGGTACCGCAGCGAGAGCAAAGAGCGCGATAACGACGGCAATAGAACTACGTAGCATACTGCCTCCCTTGGTAAAATAGCAACCGAAACTAGATCGCCGACGATACTACCAAAGATCGGAACTATCGTAGCTTGTGGATGTTCGGTACCGCATAGTCTCGTGGAACCGGACCAGCGGATCGCCTGCTCGGCGAGCTATGGCGCACCGTGCGAGTCGTCGCGTTCTAGTCTCTAGACGACCTAGCCGCCGAGCAAATTGTGGACCAGCAAGTCGATCAGCTTGATGCCGATAAAGGGCGCTACGAGACCGCCGAGACCGTAGATCAGAAGGTTGCGACGCAGCAGCGCACTGGCACCGATCGGCCGGTAGGCGACACCTCGCAGTGACAACGGGATCAGCAGCGGGATCACGATCGCGTTGAAGATGATCGCGGAGACGATCGCCGAGCGCGGCGAACCGAGGTCCATGATGTTCAGCACGTGCAGAGGGCCCTTACCGCCAACGGTCGTCGCGTAGGTGGAGATGAACACGGCCGGCAGGATCGCGAAGTACTTGGCCACGTCGTTGGCGATCGAGAACGTCGTCAAGGCCCCCCTTGTGATCAACAGCTGCTTGCCGACCTCGACGATCTCGATCAGCTTCGTCGGGTTGGAGTCCAGGTCGACCATGTTGCCGGCCTCGCGCGCGGCCTGGGTGCCCGTGTTCATCGCCACGCCGACGTCGGCTTGAGCGAGCGCCGGCGCGTCGTTAGTACCGTCGCCGGTCATCGCCACCAGCCGCCCGTCCTGCTGCTGCTCGCGGATCAGCGCGAGCTTTGCCTCGGGGGTGGCTTCGGCCAGGAAGTCATCCACGCCTGACTCCTGCGCGATCTTCGCCGCGGTCAGGCGATTGTCACCGGTGACCATCACCGTCTTGATGCCCATCGCGCGCAGTTGCTCGAAGCGCTCCTTCATCCCTTCCTTGATCGTGTCCTTCAGATAGACGACGCCGAGCACCTGCGAGTCGCGTGCGACCGCCAGCGGCGTGCCGCCCTCGCGCGAGATGCGCTCGAGCTGCTCGCGCAGCTGCGGCGGAGCCTGGCCGCCCTCAGCTTCGACGAAGGCAACGATCGAGTCGCCCGCGCCCTTGCGCAGCTGCTGACCGTCGACGTCCACACCGCTCATCCGCGTCTGCGCGGTAAACGGCACGAACTCGGCATTGATCTGCGCCATGTCGTGCTCACGGATCCCGTACTGCTTGGCAAGCACCACGATCGAGCGACCCTCAGGGGTCTCATCAGCGAGCGAAGCAAGCTGCGCGGCCTCGGCCAGCTCAGACTCGGGCACACCCGGCATCGGGATGAACTCTGAAGCCTGGCGGTTCCCGAGCGTGATCGTGCCGGTCTTATCGAGCAGAAGTACGTCCACGTCACCGGAGGCCTCGACCGCGCGGCCGGAGAGCGCGAGCACGTTGCGACGCACCAGCCGGTCCATACCGGCGATGCCGATCGCTGAGAGGAGCGCGCCGATCGTGGTGGGAATCAGCGCCACCAGCAGAGCGATCAGCGTCGTCTCGGACACTTCGGTGTGGGCGAACAGGCCAAACGGCCTGAGCGTCACGACGACGATCATGAAGATCAACGTGAGCGCGGCAAGCAAGATGTTGAGCGCGATCTCGTTGGGGGTCTTGCGCCGCTCAGCGCCCTCGACCAGGGCGATCATGCGATCCAGGAACGACTTGCCGGGCTCCTGGGTGATTTCGACCACGATGCGGTCGGAGGTGACGCGCGTGCCACCTGTCACCGCCGAGCGGTCACCGCCGGACTCGCGGATCACCGGCGCAGACTCACCAGTGATCGCCGACTCGTCCACGGTGGCGATGCCCTCGATCACGGTGCCGTCGCCGGGGATCAGCTCCCCCGCCACCACGACCACGAGGTCTCCGCGTGTTAGCTCGGAAGCCGCCTTCATCGACCCGTCGGGCAGCGTCGCCACCGTCTCCTTGCGCATCGCGCGCAGAGTCGCCGCCTGGGCACGACCGCGACCCTCGGCAAACGCCTCGGCCATGTTGGCGAAGATCACCGTTAGCCACAGCCAAAACGCGATCAAAAATGTGTACCAGGCCGGCTCGTTGCCACCGCCAAGCGGTTTGGCGCCGAACACCTGCGAGAGCCAGGTGGCGGTAGTGATGACCGAGCCGATCTCGACCACGAACATGACCGGGTTGCGCACCTGAACACGCGGGTCAAGCTTCTTGACGCTGTCGATCAGCGCCGGCCGGACGATGTCGCCTTGGAACAGCGAGATCGCGCGGCGCTCAGGTGTTGCGTTGACAGCCATCAGCCTTTACCTCCTGTGAGGCGATCGAGTGCGAGGTTCAGCTCGAGTACGTTCACTCCGGGTTCGCCGGAGAAGCCGAGCCCGCGGCCCGAGGTGTATTTCGAGATCAGCCCGTTGACCGTTGCCAGCGGCAGCCTGCGCAGCACGGCGATCCGATGAGCCTGGATCCAGGCGTTGGCCTGTGAGATTTCCGGGTCGAGATTCGATCCCGACGTGTTGACGGCGTCCACAGGAATCTGCCCAACCGTGAGACCCGGGTCATATCGCTTGTTCAGCTGCAGATAGGCCTTAATGTTTTCAGCGTCGGCGGCCTCTGTGATCTTGCTGTTCGGGCCGCGATTTGAGAACGCGCTGGCCGCCGCGTTGTAGGCGCCGCCTTCGGTCGCCGAGGGACGGCTCTGGAAATAGCGCGGGTCGGGTTCAGTGACGGGTTCTTCTTCGGATTCGACGATCTTCCCGTTCTTGTAGACGACTTTAGTGAACGGCTGGCCGATGATGCGCGAGCCGACGAGCCGGCCGTTCACATACACCTTCTGGCCGTTAGCGTCACCGGGGAAGAGCACCTGGCTGATGCCCGTGATCGCGAATGGGTAGACGAGTCCGAGCAGGACAGTGAAGACGAGCATCGCGATGAGGGATGTGACGATGTCTCGCTTCATCTCAATAGAGGTGTCCGGTCAGACCCTGCACGATCGGTCCGAGCAGCAGGGCAGGGAAGAAAGTGAGCGCACCCACGAGCACGATCACGCCAATCAGCAAAATGACGAACGTGGGATTGTCCGTTCGCATCGTGCCCAGACCGGCAGGACTGACACGCTTGCCGGCAAGCGATCCCGCCACCGCCAGGGCAAACAGAATCGGCATATAGCGAGCGAACAGCATGTCAAAGCCGCCAAGGATGTCCGCGAACTTGACGCCGTGGGCGCCGAGGTTGCCTGCGTTCGGCTGGATGTAGCCGGTGTAGCCGGCAAACGCCGAGCCGTTGTTGTTGGCTTGGGAGAGGTAGGCATAGAAAGTCTCTGAGAACCCCTGCGGGCCGGCGGCGGCCACTTCAGCGATCGAAGCGCGCCCAGCTTTGCTGGCGGTCGCCATTGCTGTGCAGAAAAGGGCCGCCAGCGGCGTGATCAAGATGCCGAGGCCGGCGAGCTTGATCTCGCGCGCCTCGATCTTCTTGCCCAACCACTCCGGCGTGCGACCGACCATCAACCCACCGATGAACACAGCCAACAGCACATACAGGAGGATCGAGTAGAGACCGGTTCCCACGCCACCGAAGATCACCTCGGAGGCCGAGAGATTGGCGAAGGGGACGGCGCCACCGATACCCGTGAACGACTCGAGCGCGCTGTTTACGGCACCGCAGGAGGTGACGGTCGTGATGACATTGAACAGCGCCGAGCCGGCGATGCCGAAGCGCTGCTCCTTGCCTTCCATGTTGCCGCCGCCCGAGCCGGAGATCACATGCGTGTTCAGCCCGGCCGCGTGCTGCGCCGGCGAACCGTGCGCCTCGGCGATGTAGGCGACCGCGACGGCACCCAGGAACATCAGCATCACGGCGCCATAGATCGCGTATCCCTGGCGACGATTGCCGGTCATCCGCCCGTAGGTGAAGATCAGCGCCGCCGGGATGATCAGCACCAGCAGCATCTCGAAGAAATTGGTGAAAGACGTCGGGTTCTCGAACGGGTGGGCCGAGTTGACGTTGAAGAAGCCACCGCCGTTGGTCCCAAGCAACTTGATCGCCTCCTGGGAGGCAACCGGGCCCATAGCGATCGTTTGAGTCAATCCGGTAATCGTGTGAGCCGTGAGGTAGCCGGCGAAGTTCTGGATCACCCCTTGCGAGGCGAGCACGAGTGCGCCGATCACCGAGATCGGCACCAACACGTACAGGACGGTGCGCACCATGTCTTGCCAGAAGTTGCCAAGCCCCTTTCCCGCTACCCCGTCCCGGCGCGGCGCCGGACCGACGATCCCGCGTATGAGAGCGACCGCGACGACCATCCCCACCCCAGCCGACAGCCAGTTCTGGACGGTCAGGCCAGCCATCTGCGAGAAGTAGCTCATCGTCGTCTCGCCTGCGTAGTACTGCCAGTTCGTGTTCGTCAGGAACGAAGAGGTGGTGTTGAACGTCACATCCCAGGTGCCCGAATGAAACGCCTGCGGGTTGAGCAGGTGGGGAACGTAGAAGGCATCTTGGGTACGCAAGATCAGGTACAGCAGTAGCCAGCCGGTGAGCGAGAAGACGAGCAGGCTCTTGGCATAGGCCTTCCAGTCCTGTTCCTGCTTGATGTCCACCCGGAACAGTCGATAAAGAAAAGCCTCAGGCCCGGCGAATATCGGCGAGAGGAACACCCGCCGCCCGCTGTACACAGCCGCCATGTAGCTACCGAGCGGGAAAGCGAGCGCGGTGAGGATCACCGCAAACAGCGCGATCGTTGCCCAGCCGGCGACGCTCACAGCTTCTCTCCACGAATCAGGGCGTAGAAAAGGTAAGCGATTATCAGCACCGACACGACCAGCCCAAAGATGTCTGCGCCGCTCATATCCGGTCTATCCCGGCGACCATCGCGATCAAAATCGCGAACATCGCCACCGCCATCGCTATCGAGAGAACGTCCATGCCCCCACTATTGGCGATCGCCCATCACACCCGCATGACGATTTACGGTGTGCCTATAACGATTTCGTAACGCTTTGGCGTCCAGGGACTCAGGCGGAGAAGCGGTAACCCACTCCAGGATCGGTGACGATGCAGCGCTCGGAGCCTTCCCTGTCCGGATCCACCTTCGCGCGTAGACGCGCTATGTGCGTGCGAAGGGTCTGCACGTCATCGGAGTACTCCGGTCCCCACACCTCTGAGAGCAGCGCCCGATGGGTCATCAGCCGACCTCTGTTGCGCGCGAGCACCCGCAACAGATCGAACTCGATCGGCGTCAAGTGAACAGGCTGCCCCCGCAGGCGCACCGCGCGGGCCGCAAGGTCGATTTCCAACTCCCCGGCCACCACGGTGGGCTCCTGCTCAGAGCGACCGCCACGGCGTAGGACCGCATGCAGACGCGCGACCAGCTCGCGCGAGCCGAACGGCTTTGTCACATAGTCGTCGGCTCCGGCCCCAAGCGCGCGCACCTTCTGCTCCTCCTCACCCACAGCCGAGAGCACGAGGATCGGCATCTCGCTCCACTCGCGCAACCGTCGCGTCAGCTCGATGCCGTCGACGTCGGGCAACATCAGATCGACAATGGCAGCCTGTGGTGGGCGCACCGCGGCGAGGTCGAGTGCCTCAGCGGCCGTTTCGGCGGGAACGACATCGAAGCCCGCGTCGCGCAGCACGACCCGTAGCGCTCGCAGGATCTGCGGCTCGTCGTCGACGACGAGGATACGCGCGGCCGAGGCCGGTCCAGAGGCGTTCAACTGGCCGGCCGCCCGACGCTTGGCTCGGGCGCAAGATCACTATCCGCGACGGGCGTGCTCAGATGCTCTTCGAGCGGCAGCTCGAACACGAATGTGGCCCCTTGCCCCGGCAGCGACTCGACGTGCAGGCGCCCGCCGTTTGCTTCGGTGAAGCCACGGGCGATCGCCAGCCCAAGGCCGGATCCGCGATGACCGCTCTTGCTGGTGCCGGCGCGGTAGAACGGCTCGAACACGCGCTCCAGCTGCGCTGGTGGGATGCCGGGGCCACGATCGACTACCCGCACAACCAAGCGGTCCCCCGCTGTGCCTCCTTGCTCTCCGAGGCTGCGCACCGCGCGCGCCCTCACCGATACCGGATG